>JANWHA010000101.1 GCA_025450635.1 Croceibacterium sp.
AAGCCGACCCGCGTCCGTTTCGAGGACAAGGACGGCCGCAAGGTGCGCGTTGCCGTGAAGTCCGGGGAGACCATCGATGGCTGACAATTACACCCCGCGCCTCAAGCAGCAGTACGAGGAGCGCATCGTCAACGCGATGACCGAGAAGTTCGGTTACAAGAACCGCCTCGAAGTGCCGCGGCTCGACAAGATCACGCTCAACATGGGCGTGGGCGAGGCGAGCCAAGACAAGAAGAAGGTCCAGACCGCCGCCGAGGAAATGGCGCTGATCGCCGGGCAGAAGCCGGTGATCACGATCGCCAAGAAGTCGATCGCGCAGTTCAAGCTGCGCGAGGGCATGCCGATCGGCTGCAAGGTCACCCTGCGCCGCGACCGCATGTACGAATTCCTCGACCGCCTGGTGACGGTCGCCATGCCGCGCATCCGCGATTTCCGCGGGCTCAACCCGCGCTCGTTCGACGGCCGCGGCAATTACGCGATGGGTCTCAAGGAGCAGATCGTGTTCCCTGAGATCAGCTACGACAAGATCGAGAAGGTGCGGGGGATGGACGTGATCGTCACCACCACCGCCAAGACCGACGACGAAGCGCGCGAGCTGCTGCGCCTGTTCGGTTTCCCGTTCCCTGCCGACGAGCAGGCTGAAGAGAAGCAGGCCGCGTAAGCGGCCTTTGGAGAGCTTAAGTCCATGGCGAAACTGAGTTCCATCAACAAGAACGAGCGGCGCAAGAAGCTCGTGAAGAAATATGCCGAAAAGTACGCCCGGCTGAAGGCGATTGCCGACGACGAGTCTCGTGACGAGACCGAGCGGCTGATGGCGCGCCTCAAGCTCGCGGAAATCCCGCGCAACGGGAATCCCACCCGCGTGCGCAATCGCTGCAGCACCACCGGCCGCCCGCGCGGCGTGTATCGCAAGTTCGGCCTCAACCGGATCGAGATCAGGAACCTGGGCAACAAGGGCCTGATTCCCGGTCTGACCAAGTCGAGCTGGTGAGGATCTAGACGATGGCTTTGACCGATCCACTGGGTGATATGCTCACCCGCATCCGCAACGGCCAGCAGGCGAAGAAGGACAGCGTCCTCTCGCCGGCGTCGAAGCTGCGCGCCAACGTGCTCGAGGTCCTCCAGCGCGAGGGCTACATCCGCGGCTACACCGAGGATGGCAGCGGCAAGCACCCGCAACTGCGCATAGAGCTGAAGTATTTCGAAGGCGAGCCGGCGATCAAGCATGTCTCGCGCGTCTCGAAGCCGGGCCGCCGCGTCTATTCGGGCTCCAAGGAGCTGCCGACTATCCGCAACGGCCTTGGCATCACCATCGTCTCGACGCCCCGCGGCGTGCTCTCGGATAACGAAGCGCGCGCCCAGAACGTCGGCGGCGAAGTCCTGGCGGAGGTGTTCTGATGAGCCGCATCGGCAAACGGCCGGTGGCGATCCCGAGCGGCGTCACCGCGCAGATCGAGAACGGCGCGCTGACCATCAAGGGACCGAAAGGCGCCTTGTCGATGGGCACCGACGAGCAGGTCGCTTACAACCTCGACGACGGCAGCATTTCGGTGCAGCCGGCTAACGCCAGCCAGACGGCGCGCGCCCATTGGGGCATGCAGCGCACGTTGGTGGCGAACCTGGTCGAAGGGGTGACGCAGGGCTTCTCGAAGACGCTCAACATCACCGGCGTCGGCTATCGCGCGCAGGCGCAGGGCCGCAGGCTCAAGCTGCAACTCGGCTACAGCCACGATGTCGATCTCGAGGTGCCCGAGGGTATCGAGGTGAAGACCCCCGACCAGGTGACCATCGAAGTGAGCGGGATCGACAAGCAGGCGGTCGGCCAGTTCGCCGCCGAAATCCGCCGCTGGAGGAAGCCGGAACCCTACAAGGGCAAGGGCATCAAGTATCGCGGCGAGTATGTCTTCCGCAAGGAAGGAAAGAAGAAGTAAGATGGCCAAGCTCTCCCTGTTCGATCGCCGCCGCCGACGGGTGCGGACCGCGCTCAAGAGCCGCGCCGGCGGCAAGCCGCGCCTGTCGGTGCACCGCACCGGTCGCCACATCTACGCCCAGATCATCGACGACGCCGGCGGCAGGACCGTTGCCGCGGCTTCGACGCTGGGCGTGAAAGTGTCGGGCGCGAACGTCGATGCCGCCGCCAAGGTGGGCACCGACATCGCCGCCGCCGCCAAGAAGGCCGGCGTCACCGCGGTGGTTTTCGACCGCGGCGGTTACCTTTTCCATGGCCGCGTGAAGGCGCTGGCCGATGCCGCCCGCGAAGGCGGGCTGGAGTTCTGACGATGGCTGACAAGAAGAAGAGCACCGACGAGACTCCGGAAGTCGTCGGAACGGCGGAAGCCCCAGCCGAGCAGCCGGCGGTGGAAGCCGCCGCCGCAGAGGAATCTCCGGCCGGGGAGGCTGCCGCGCCCGAAAGCGCGCCGGCCGAAGTGTCTGCAGCCGAGGCAGTTCCTGCGGAAGAAGCTCCGGCGGTCGAAACGGAAGCCTCCGAGCAACCGGCCGAAGCCGTCGCCGCTGAGGCAGCGCCCGCGGTCGATACGGAACCGACAGTCGCGGCGGATACCCAGTCGACAGATTCGGGCGATGCGATCGAACCGCGGGGACCGCGCGAAGCTCGCGGCGGCCGGGGTGGCCGTGGCGGCGGACGCGACGGCGGCCGTGGCGGCCGTGGCCGTGGCGGCCGCGACGATCGTCGTGGCGGCCGTGGCGGCGACGATGATGGCGGCGAGGAACTGATCGAGAAGCTCGTCCACATCAACCGCGTCTCCAAGACGGTAAAGGGCGGCAAGCGCTTCGGGTTCGCCGCACTGGTCGTCGTCGGTGACGGCAAGGGCCGTGTCGGTTTCGGTCACGGCAAGGCGCGCGAGGTGCCCGAGGCGATCAACAAGGCGACCGCGGCGGCCAAGAAGAAGATGATCCGCGTGCCGCTGAAGGAAGGCCGCACGCTGCATCACGATGGCCGCGGCCGCTTCGGCGCCGGCAAGGTCAACGTGCGCACCGCGCCGGCGGGTACCGGCATCATCGCCGGCGGCCCGATGCGCGCGGTGTTCGAGAGCCTCGGCGTGCACGATGTGGTCACCAAGTCGATCGGCACCTCCAACCCCTACAACATGATCCGCGCCACCTTCGACGCGCTGACCAGTCAGACGTCGCCGAAGTCGGTTGCCCAGCGCCGCGGCAAGAAAGTCGCCGACCTGCTGGGTCGCGGCGGTGCGAGTGCCGCGGAGGCCGAGGCCGACGCCGCGGCTGTCACGGAGTAATCGAATGGCAAAGATAAAGCTGAAGCAGGTCGGCTCGCCGATCCGCCGCCCTTCGAAGCAGAAGGAAATGCTCGTCGGCCTCGGCCTGGGCAAGATGCATCGCGTGGTTGAGGTGGAGGACACCCCGGAAGTGCGCGGCGCCATCGCCAAGCTTCCCCACATGGTGGAAGTGGTCGATTAAGCCTCATTCCCATCAGCGCGACTTAAAGCGAAAGCGAGTGCAAAGACTATGAAACTCAACGACATCCGCGACAACGCCGGCGCCCGCAAGGGGCGCATGCGCGTCGGCCGGGGCATCGGCTCGGGCAAGGGCAAGACCGCGGGGCGTGGCCAGAAGGGCCAGAAGAGCCGCTCCGGCGTGGCCGTGAAGGGCTTCGAAGGCGGGCAGATGCCGCTCCACATGCGGCTGCCGAAGCGCGGCTTCAACAACATCTTCGCCAAGGACTACGCCGAGGTGAACGTCGGCCTGGTGCAGAAGGCGATCGATGCCAAAAAGCTCGACGCGAAAGGCACGATCGACCACGCTGCGCTGAAGGCGGCGGGCCTGGCCCGTGGCGGCAAGGATGGCGTGCGCCTGCTCGGCAAGGGTGAGCTCACCGCCAAGCTCGGCTTCAAGGTCGCCGGCGCCAGCAAGGGCGCGCGCGAGGCGGTCGAGAAGGCCGGCGGATCGATCGAACTGATCGTGCCGAAGGACCCGGCCGAATTGGCTGCCGCCAATAAGGGTTCGACCAAGGCAGCCGCCAAGGCCGGCAAGTAACAAGCGAATTGCCGGGCGGGGTTCCACAACCCCGCCCGCTTCCTATATGGGCCACTCGCAAGGCCCGAGCCGGAGGGGAACCGGCGGCCAGGACTAAGGCATCTCAAGACGATGGCATCACGCGTCGACAATCTCGCGAGCAACCTGAGCCTCGCCAACTTCTCCAAGGCGACCGAGCTCAAGAATCGCATCTGGTTCACCATCGGCGCGCTGGTCGTGTTCCGCTTCCTCAGCTTCGTGCCGCTGCCGGGGGTGAACCCGCTGATTCTCGAGAGCCTTTACCAGCAGACCAAGGGCGGCATCCTCGATCTGTTCAACACTTTCTCGGGCGGCTCGCTGCAGCGCATGAGCCTGATTGCGCTCGGCGTGATGCCTTACATCACCGCGTCGATCGTCATCCAGCTGGCCGCCTCGCTCCATCCGTCGCTGATGGCGCTCAAGAAGGAAGGCGAGGCGGGGCGCAAGAAGCTCAACCAGTACACGCGTTACGGCACGGTGCTGTTATGCGCGATCCAGGGCTGGTTCCTCGCCGTCGGCCTGGAGGCTTACGGCGCCTCGAGCGGCTTCCAGGCGGTGGTCAGTCCCGGGTTCCTGTTTCGCATCACCGCGGTCGTCAACCTGATCGGCGGGACCATGTTCCTGCTGTGGCTCGGCGAGCAAATCACCAGCCGCGGCATCGGCAACGGCGTGTCGCTGATCATCATGGCCGGCATCATTTCGCGCTTCCCGACCTTCGCCACCAACCTGTTCGAAGGCGGCCGAACCGGCTCGATCAGCCCGTTCACGATCGTCGCCGTGATCGGCACGATCATCGTCCTGATCCTGTTCATCTGCTTCATGGAGCGCGCCCAGCGGCGGCTCTTGATCCAGTACCCGAAGCGAGCCAGCGCCCGCGGTATGATGCAGGCGGACCGCAGCCACCTGCCGTTGAAGCTCAACACTTCGGGCGTCATTCCGCCGATTTTCGCGAGTTCGTTGCTGCTGCTGCCGCTGACGATCACCCAGTTCGCCGGCAACTCGGTGAGCACCGGCAGCGTGCTTTATACCGTGATCCAGACGCTCAACACCTACCTGCAGCGGGGCCATCCGCTGTACCTGGGGCTCTACGCCGCGGGCATCATCTTCTTCACCTTCTTCTATACCGCGGTCGTGTTCAATCCCGAGGAAACGGCCGAAAACCTCAAGAAGAACGGCGGCTTCATCCCCGGCATCCGCCCGGGCAAGAACACCGCGACCTATCTCGATTACGTCCTGACCCGCATCACCGTGGTCGGCGCGATCTACCTCACGCTGGTGTGCGTCGTGCCCGAGTACATGGTCGCGCAAACCGGCATCCAGCTGTTCCTCGGCGGCACCAGCCTGTTAATTGTCGTTAACGTCACTGTGGATACCATCAGCCAGATCCAATCGCATCTGCTCGCGCATCAGTATGGTGACCTGATCAAGAAGGCGAAACTCAAGGGCCGCTTGCGCTAAATTCGCTGCCAGGGAAGGAGAGTCCCGCGGTGAACATCATTCTCCTCGGCCCCCCCGGGGCCGGCAAGGGAACCCAAGCCGCCCGCCTCGTCGAGCGTCACGGCATGCGCCAGCTGTCGACTGGGGACATGTTGCGCGCGGCAGTGAAGGCGGAAACGCCGACCGGGCTCAAGGTCAAGGCGATCATGGACGCGGGCGAACTGGTCTCCGACGAGATCGTCTCGGCCCTGATTTCGGATGAGCTCGTCGCGCTGCCGCAAACCGTCGGGCTCATCTTCGACGGCTATCCGCGCACCCAGGCACAGGCGCAACAGCTCGACCAGATCCTGGCGCAGCACCGGCGCAAGATAGATCGCGTCATCGAGCTCGCGGTCGACGAGGATGCGCTGGTCGAGCGGATCACCGGCCGTTTCACCTGCGCCCATTGCGGCGCCGGCTATCACGAAAAATTCAAGCTGCCGCGCAACACCGACCCAATGAAGTGCGACCACTGCGGCAGCCTCGATTTCAATCGCCGGGACGACGACAACGAGGAATCCGTGCGCACCCGGATGGCCGAATACCGCGCCAAGACCGCGCCGATCCTTCCGTTCTACGAAGCGCGCGAGTTGGTCAGCCGGGTCGATGGCATGGCCGATATGGACGAGGTCACCGAAGAGATCGAACAAGTCCTGAGGCAATACGGCGCCGAGTGAACGGCAAGTTTTGACCGCGGGCCCAGCAGAGGCTATAGGGCTGGCCTAGGTCGTAGAGAGCGCGGTCGACGCGGAGCGTCGCGGGGTTGCCTTTGCGCCCATGTCCGCTGTTGACGAGGCGGGCGAATCGCCCTAAGCGGCGCCTCATTCGAGAATTCGGGATCAGTCCGGCAGGCGGCAGCCGAGCGCGCGCCGACCGGACTTTTTGCCGTTCGGCCGCCCGTATTGCGAATGACGCGTTGAGATAGGGACTCAGCAATTTGCTCCAAGTCCCTGTGGAGCATGGAGAAGATTTTTGGCTCGTATTGCTGGGGTTAACATCCCGACCAACAAGCGCGTGATCGTCGCGCTGACTTATATTCACGGCATCGGCCCGGCGACGGCGACCAAGATCGTCGACAAGCTGGGCATCGACCACGCCCGCCGGGTGCAGGACCTGACCGACCAGGAAGTGCTCCAGATCCGCGAGGCGATCGACAGCGGCTTCCAGGTCGAAGGCGACCTGCGCCGCGACACCGCGATGAACATCAAGCGCCTGATGGACCTCGCCTGCTACCGCGGCCTGCGCCACCGCAAGGGCCTGCCGGTCCGCGGCCAGCGCACCCACACCAACGCCCGCACCCGCAAGGGCAAGGCGAAGCCGATCGCCGGCAAGAAGAAGTGATCGCTTATCCATCTCAGCGAATTTGGATTGAGGACGCGCTCGGTCTGAAGCGCGATTGAGGAAAAGTTTCAATGGCAAAAGAAGCAACCCGCGTCCGCCGCCGCGAACGCAAGAACATCGTGTCGGGCGTAGCCCACGTGAACTCCTCGTTCAACAACACGATGATCACCATCACCGACGCGCAAGGCAACGCCATCTCGTGGTCCTCCGCCGGCACGATGGGGTTCAAAGGCTCGCGCAAGTCGACCCCGTTCGCGGCGCAGATGGCGGCGGAGGACGCGGTGCGCAAAGCCTCCGAGCACGGCATGCGGACCCTCGAGGTGGAGGTTTCGGGTCCGGGTTCGGGCCGCGAATCGGCGCTGCGGGCCATCCAGGCGGCCGGCTTCACCGTCACCTCGATTCGCGACGTGACGCCGATCCCGCACAACGGCTGCCGTCCGCGCAAGCGTCGCCGCGTGTAAATCCGCGTTGTTTGCGCGCCGGCCGAGGGCGCGCGCCATTGCGAAGAGGGAGCGTCATCGACCCGCGCTCCGTCATCCGTCGAAAGGGAAGCCCCGTGATTCAGAAGAACTGGCAAGAGCTCATCAAGCCCAAGAAGCTCGATATCGTTCTGAGCGAGCCCACGCGCAAAGTGGCCACGGTGGTCGCCGAGCCGCTCGAGCGCGGCTTCGGCCAGACGCTCGGCAACTCGCTCCGCCGGGTGCTGTTGTCGTCGCTGCAGGGCGCGGCGATCACCTCGGTTCACATCGACGGCGTGCTGCACGAATTTTCTTCGATTCCGGGCGTCCGCGAGGACGTGGTCGACATCGTG
>JANWHA010000102.1 GCA_025450635.1 Croceibacterium sp.
AGCCGGGGCGGTGCTATCCGCCAGTTCACGCTGCAGGCGTCTCGATGGCGGCCAAGTGGGGGCGAAAGGCCGGAAAGTCAAACGAATTCGCCGAGGAGCGTTAACCTTTGGCCCGTTCGAACACCGCCACGTTCACCTCGCGGCGCAACCGGTAACCCAGCTTTTCGTAAAGCGCGATCGCCCCGGTATTGTCGGCCCACGCGTGCAGGAACGGCGTCTCGCCGCCTTCCAGGATGACCCCGGTGACGTGGTTCGTCAGCCGCGTCGCCAAGCCTTCCCCGCGACAATCGGGATGCGTGCATACGCCGCTCAGCTCGATGTGACCCGGCGGATGCAGCCGCTGGCCGCCCATCGCCACCAACCGTCCGGCGCGGCGCACTCCGAAGAAGCGGCCCATGCGCCAGGTCTCGGCCTCGAACGGGCCGGGCTCGGTCAGCCGCGCCAGCGCGAGCATATCGGCGCTGTCGGCGGCGCCGAGCTCGGCGATCTCGCCCGCGTCGTCAGCGGACGGCATGCTGCCGGCATAAAGCATCTGGATCCCGGCGCGGCGCACCACCGTGGCGAGGCCGGTCAGATCGGGTATCGGGCCGGTCTGCCCGGCATAGACCTGCTCGCCCGGAGCGACGAGCGCCGCCGCCGCGGCGAGCGTTGCCGGGCTGTCGTCGGCCCAGCCGAGGAAATGATTGATTTCCGGCCGGTAGCGTCTCGCGTTTCCCTCACCCAGGGCGAGGTGCGCATGGGCGCCCGTCAGGCTCGCCCAGACCGGCCGGTCGAGCGGGTTCAGTCCGCCCAGTAGAGCCGCTCCGGGTTGGTCACGAGCATCTTGCGCTGCAGTTCCGCCGTCGGGGCGATGCGCGGGATCATGTCGACGATGTGGCCGTCGTCCGGCCGCACATCCTGCTGGTTCGGGTGCGGCCAGTCGGTGCCCCAGATGCAGCGGTCGGGATAGTCCTCGACCAGCGGGCGGACCGCCTCGGCGAACGCGTTCCACGGATCGCCGGTGGGATCGAGCCGGTCGGGGCAAGTCGGCTTGAAATTGATGTCCGGACGCGAGTCAAGCAATCGGCGCAGGGCGCGCATGTCCCGGCCGTCAGGTCCCTGGGTTACGTCGGGGCGGCCCATGTGATCGACCACCAGCGGCACGGGGATCGCATCGATGAACGGACGCAGCTCTTCGAGGATATCGGCCTCGAAATAGATCACGACGTGCCAGCCTGCGGGCAGGCGCCTGCTGACTTCGAGGAATTTGTCCTTCGGCGCGTGGTCGATCAGGCGCTTGAGGAAATTGAAGCGCACGCCGCGCATGCCGCCTTGATGGAGCGCGTGCAGCTCGTCGTCGGAGATTGCCGGATTGACCATTGCCACTCCGCGGGCCTTTCCGCCGGACTGGGCAATCGCATTCAGGGTCGCGCCGTTGTCCGTGCCGTGGCAGCTGGCCTGGACGATCACGTTGCGCGAGAAGCCGAGGAAATCGCGCAAGGCGAACAGCTGGGCGGGCCCGGCATCGGCGGGCAGGTACTTCGCCTTCGAGCTGAACGGGAATTGGGCCTCGGGCCCGAAGACGTGACAATGAGCATCGACCGCGCCGTGCGGCGGGACGAACGTCGGTTTGGAGGGATTTGGGTTCCACGAAACAATGCGCTCAAGCGTTTCAGCACTCATACGAAAACGGTTCCATCCATCAGTTTGCGGGCGGTCCTGAGCAGCGCGGAGGTGACGACCCGCCCGGCCTCATCGACTTCGAGCACACAGCTCATCTCGCCGCTCGGGTGCTCGACCGAGAGCGTCTTGCGGCGGCCTTCGGGGATTCGCGCGACCTCGGCGGCGGGCGAGCCGGGCACCAGGCACGCGGTCGCCACGCTGACCGCGCCCAACACGCCGATACTGGCGTGCGCGCGGTGCGGGATGAAGCTGCGCACGGTCACCGCCCCGCCGCTGCGCGGAGGAGCGACGAGCATCATCTTCGGCACCGATTTCTTGCTCACGTCGCCGAGGTTCATCAGCGGCCCGGCGGTCAGCCTGATCCTCTCGATGCGCGCCTTCAGCTCGTTCGCCGCGTCGAGCTCGGCGCGACTTTCGTAGCCGGTCGCGCCGACGTCCTCGGCCTTGAAGACGATCGAGGGCATGCCGTTATCGATCAGCGTGCAACGCACGCCGTCGATCACATCGACCGCGTTGCCGGTCGGCAGCAAGGCGCCGCAGGTCGAGCCGGCGGTGTCGCGGAATTCGAGCGGGATCGGCGCGTGGGTCCCGGGCACGCCGTCGATCCGCGCATCGCCCCGATAGGTCGGCACGCCGCCCGGCGTCTGGACGGTAGCGACGGCGACCTGGCCGGTGTTCTGCATGAAGATCGCCACCCGCGTCTCGTCGCTCGTCGCGCGCACCAGCCCGCGCTCGATCGCGAACGGGCCGACGCCGGCGAGGATGTTGCCGCAGTTCTGCTGGTCGGTGACGATCGCCTGATCGACGAACACCTGCAGGAACAGGTAATCGACATCGATCCCCTCACGGCTCGACTTGCGGATGACCGCGACCTTGCTGGTCAGGGGGTCCGCCCCGCCCATGCCGTCGATCTGGCGCGGGTCGGGGCTGCCCATCACCCGCAGCAGGAACGCGTCGCGCTCGGCGGTGTCGGCCGGGAGGTCAGACGCGAGGAAATAGCCTCCCTTGGAGGTCCCCCCGCGCATCCACATCACTGGAGCCGAGCTCAAATCCACTTGAGCCCCATGTCGGTGAGCTTCTGGCGGAAGCCGTACATGTCGAGGCCAAGCACGCCGCTGGCGAGCTTCTCGCGCTTTTCGGTTTCGTTGGCCTCGCGCGCCTGGGCTCTCTCGAGCACCTTCGCGGCATCCTCGCGCTTGACCACGCACACGCCGTCGTCATCGGCGATGATCACGTCGCCCGCGCGGACGAGCGCGCCGGCGCAGATGACGTCGACGTTCACGCTGCCGAGGCTGGCCTTGATCGTCCCTTGCGCGAACACGCGCTTCGACCACACGGGGAAATCCATCTCCTTGAGGTCGCGCACATCGCGCACTCCCGCGTCGATGATCAGGCCCCGGCAGCCGCGCGCCTGCGCGCTGGTGGCGAGCAGGTCGCCGAAATAGCCGTCCTCACAGGGACTTGTCGGCGCGATCACCAGCACGTCGCCGTCCTGCAGCTGCTCGATCGCCGCGTGGACCATGTAGTTGTCGCCCGGCGGCACGCTGATGGTCACCGCGCTCGCGCCGATCCGCGCGCCGGGATAGATCGGCCGCATGTAGCTCGCCAGGAGCCCGATGCGCCCTTGCGCCTCGTGCACCGTGGCGACGCCGCATTGGCCGAGGCCCTCGACCATCGCTTTGTCGGCGCGCTCGATGTTCTGGACGACGACGCCTGCCATGCCTCGACTCTCCCGTAAATTTGCGCGAGCGCGGTGGACTGCCCGCGGCCCTCGCGTCAAGGGGATGCGAGGGGCCTTGGCCAACTTGTAAGCATTACATACATTCTGTAAGCGGCTCGCCAAGAGGATGCCAGACTCGAATCCCTCCCTTCCAGCCGCTCGCGTGGCGCTGATCGGCTTCGGCGAAGCCGGCGAAACCTTTGCGTCGGCGCCCGGCTGGCGCGGCGAAGCGCGCGCCTGGGACATTGTGCCCGAACGGCGCGGCGCAATGGCCCAATGCGGTGTGGCGACAGGCGACGATCCGGCGAGCGCGCTGGGCGACCGGGCGTTCGTGCTCTCGCTGGTCACCGCCGATCAGGCCCTTCCGGCAGCTCGCGATTACGCCCCGCTGCTGCCCGAGGGCACCTTGTGGTGCGACTTCAACTCGGTGGCTCCTGACACCAAGCGGGAGGCCGCGAGAGTCGTCGAAGGGGCCGGCGGCCGCTACGTCGATGTCGCGGTGATGGCGCCCGTCAATCCCGCCAGGCTGGCGGTCCCGCTGCTGCTGTCGGGGCCCCACGCGCTCGCCGCGCTGCCGCTGCTGCAGGCCCTGGGCTTTTCGAACATCCGCAACGTCGGCGACGAAGTCGGCCGCGCGTCGGCGATCAAGATGATCCGCTCGGTGATGGTGAAGGGGCTCGAAGCGCTTTCCAGCGAATGCGCCGCGGCGGCCGAAGCGGCGGGCGTGTTCGACGAGGTCATGGCCTCGCTCGACGCCAGCGAGAAGCACGCCCCGTGGGCCGAGAAGGTCGCTTACAACCGCGAGCGGATGGCGACCCACGGCGCGCGCCGCGCGGCGGAGATGGAAGAATCGGCCAAGACGCTGCAAGGGCTCGGCGTCGAGCCGGCGATGACGCGCGGCACCGTCCGCCTCCAGCGCGAGGCGGCGGAGAAGAACAAGGCGAAGAAAGAGCAAGCGGCATGAGCCTGATCATCGATTGCCACGGCCATTACACGGTGCTCCCCAAGGGCCACGACGCGTGGCGCGAGGAGCAGAAGGCCGCCTACAAGGCCGGCACGGCGCCGCCGGCATATCCGGAGATCTCAGACGACGAAATCCGCGAGACGATCGAGGCCAATCAGCTCAAGCTGATCAAGGAACGCGGCGCCGACATCACCATCTTCAGCCCTCGCGCCAGCGCGATGGCGCCGCATGTCGGCGACCAGGCGGTGGCGAGCGAATGGGCCACGCGCTGCAACGACCTGATCTACCGCGTAACGCAGCTGTTCCCCGAGACCTTCGTCGGCGGGTGCATGCTGCCGCAGAGCCCGAAGTCGGACCTCACGGAAAGCGTGCGCGAGCTGCGCCGCTGCGTCGAGGAGCTGGGCTTCGTCGTCTGCAACCTCAATCCCGACCCGGGCGGCGGCTATTTCCAGCACCCGCCGCTGACCGACGCATACTGGTTCCCGATCTACGAGGCGATGTGCGAGCTCGAGGTGCCGGCGATGATCCACGTCTCGGGCAGCTGCAACCCGGCGATGCACGCGACCGGCGGTTATTACCTCGCGGCCGATACCGTCGCCTTCATGCAACTGCTGCAGGGCGACCTGTTCAGCCGCTTCCCCAATTTGCGGCTGATCATTCCGCACGGCGGCGGGGCGGTGCCATACCACTGGGGCCGCTACCGGGGCCTCGCCGACATGCTCAAGCAGCCCGATATCGAAACGCACCTGATGAACAACGTGTTCTTCGACACTTGCGTCTATCACCAGCCGGGCATCGACCTGCTGGCCGACGTGATCGAAAACAAGAACATCCTGTTCGGCAGCGAAATGGTCGGCGCGGTGCGGGGGATCGATCCCCAGACCGGGCACTACTTCGACGACACCAAGCGCTACATCGATGCGCTTGATATCTCGGACCACGAGAAGCACATGATCTTCGAGGGCAACGCGCGCCGCGTGTACCCGCGGCTCGACGCGATCCTCAAGGAGCGTGGCTTGTGAGCAATACCGATACGCCTGTGACGTCGCACGGCCTGGCCCGCTGCGAGAAGCCGGAACGCTATATCCAGCAGCTCGTCAGCCACTGGGGCCACAAGTACGCCACCACTTACGACGAAGGCGACGGCATGGGAGCTTTCCCGTTCTCGGACACCGAGAACGCGGTGATGACGGCCCGCCCCGAAGGCATCGCCATCACGCTCGTCACCGGCGACCGGGAGCGTAACGAACACATGCGCGGCGTGATCGAGCGCCACATCGACCGCTTTGCCTTCCGCGAGGCGCCGCTGACTTACGAATGGACCGACTGATGCCCGACAAGAAAGAGCGGATCGACATCCACAAGTACCTCGCCGAGTTCGAGGACATCCCCGGCACCCGCGTGTTCACCGCGCAGCGAGCGCGCAAAGGCTATCACCTCAACCAGTTCGCGATGAGCCTGATGAAGGATGAGAACCGCCAGCGCTTCCTCGCCGACGAGAAGGCCTATCTCGACGAGTGGGACCTGACCGACGCGGCCAAGAAGGCGGTGCTGGCGCGCGACTACAACGGCATGATCGACGAGGGCGGGAACATCTACTTCCTGTCCAAGCTTTTCAGCACCGACCGCAAGAGCTTCCAGTTCGCCGCCGGGTCGATGACCGGAATGACGCAGGAAGAATACGCCGAGATGATGCTCAAGGGCGGCCGTTCGCCCGAAGGACAGCGCTCGATCAAGGGGAAGTACTGACATGGCCCGGGTTACGACAGGCATCACCTCCAGCCACATCCCCGCGCTCGGCGCCGCGCTGGAGACCGGCAACTGGAACAACGAATACTGGGGCCCGGTGTTCGAGGGCTACCAGCCGATCAAGGACTGGATCGCCAGGCCGGAGAACACGCCCGACGTGGTCGTGCTGGTGTACAACGACCACGCGACCGCGTTCGACATGAACATCATCCCGACCTTCGCCATCGGGTGCGCCGAGAAGTTCGAGCCGGCCGACGAGGGCTGGGGCCCGCGTCCGGTGCCCGACGTGATCGGCCACCCGGACCTCGCCTGGCACATGGCGCAGAGCCTGATCCTCGACGATTTCGACATGTGCATCATGAACGACATGAAGGTCGATCACGGCTGCACCGTGCCGCTGAGCATGATCTTCGGTGAGCCCGAGGCGTGGCCGTGCAAGGTGATCCCGTTCCCGGTCAACGTGGTGACCTATCCGCCGCCCTCCGGCCGGCGCTGCTTCAACCTCGGCGACAGCATCAAGGCCGCGGTCGAGAGCTTTCCCGAGGACCTCAACGTCCACGTCTGGGGCACCGGCGGGATGAGCCACCAGCTGCAGGGCCCGCGCGCCGGGCTGATCAACAAGGACTTCGACCTGAACTTCATCGAGCAGCTGATCGATGACCCCGAGACGCTGAGCAAGATGCCGCACATCCAGTACCTGCGCGAAAGCGGGTCGGAGGGCATCGAGCTGGTCATGTGGCTGATCATGCGCGGGGCGCTGGGCGACAAGGTCAAGGACCTCTACCGGTTCTACCACATCCCGGCCTCGAACACCGCGCTTGGCGCGCTGATTCTGCAGCCGGAAGCAACCGCCGGGGAGGCGCTCGAGCCGCGCTCGGTGATGAGCGGCCACAGCCTCGCGGCGTGATTGAAGAGCGATTCTTAAACCCGTCCGTCCTGAGCTTGTCGAAGGACCGCCTTTTTCTTCTGGCCCGGCGCCGAAAGTAAGAACGGCCCTTCGACAAGCTCAGGGCGGACGGAATTGGGATTGTGGCACAGGGCCATCCCGGTTGAACTGAGTTGAACTGAAAGGACAGACAATGCGCATTGCCCTCGCCGGCGCCGGCGCTTTCGGCGAAAAGCACCTTGATGGCCTCAACAAGATCGACGGCGTCGAGATCGTCTCGGTCATCTCGCGCCGCGCCGAGCAGGCGGCCGAAGTGGCGAAGAAGTACGGCGCCGTGCATTCGGGCACCGACCTCAACGAAGCGCTCGAGCGCGACGACGTCGACGCGGTGATCCTGTGCACGCCCACGCAGATGCACGCCGAGCAGGCGATCGCCTGCATGGACGCCGGCAAGCACGTCCAGGTCGAGATCCCGCTCGCGGATAGCTGGGCCGAGGCGCAGTCCGTCCTGCAGAAGCAGAAGGAAACGGGCCTCACTTGCATGGTCGGCCACACCCGCCGGTTCAACCCGAGCCACCAATACGTGCACAACAAGATCGTCGGCGGCGAGTTCGCCATCCAGGCGATGGACGTCGAAACGTTCTTCTTCCGCCGCAAAAACATGAACGCGAAGGGCGAAGCGCGCAGCTGGACCGACCACCTGCTATGGCACCACGCCGCGCACACGGTGGACCTGTTCGCCTACCAGACGGGCCGGATCGTCACCGCCAACGCCCTCCAGGGGCCGAAGCACCCGGAGCTAGGCATCGCGATGGATATGTCGATCCAGCTCAAGGCCGAAACCGGCGCGATCTGCACCCTGGCGCTGAGCTTCAACAACGACGGGCCGCTCGGCACCTTCTTCCGCTATATCGGCGACAGCGCGACCTACATCGCCCGCTACGATGACTTGGTCACCGGCAAGGAAGAACCGATCGACCTCACCGGCGTGGCGGTGTCGAATAACGGCATCGAGCTGCAGGACCGCGAATTCGTCGCCGCGATCCGCGAAGGGCGCGAGCCGAACAGCTCGGTCGCCTCGGTGATCGACTGCTACCGCGTGCTCGGCCAACTGGCCGCGAGCCTGGAGGAGCAAGACGGCTGGTCGTGACCGCCCTGACGATTGAACTTGCCTAAGGAGCGAATTAACCGGAAACCCCTTATCGAAGGGGGCAGAGGTCGCTGGGAGAGGAAAACCATGGCGAAGCTCGATTCCAGTCTGGCGGAGGCCGAACAGGTCTATCGCGAAATGCGCGCGCTGGCGGATAGCGGCGACACCGAGGGCAAGAAGAAGCTCGTCCAGCTGCGCAGCCGCTACGCGATGCTGATGCTCGACATCCTGCAGGCCCGGAAGGTCGACGAGCGGATGTTGAGCGACCCCGATCTGGCCAAGGACTTCGACAGTCGCTTCTTCGACATGCGCCAGGCCCTCGCCAACCACCAGGCCAAGTGGCGGCTGCAATCGATCGAGGACGATACCGCCGGCTACATGGTCTCGGCACAGGGGCTCAACCGGGCGCAGGACGAATTCTATCACTGGACGCGAGGCAAGTTCACCCAGCGCTGATTTGCGTCTAGGGCGCGCGTCGAATCCCTGAGAAAGGAACGGCGCGAGAATGCCCCGTACGATTGCCGGCAAGACTGTCCACCCCGTGGGCCTGGGGTGCATGAACGTTTCGTGGGCCTACGGCACTCCCCCCGGTCACGCCGAATGCGTCGCGCTGCTGCAGCAGGCGGTCGACCTCGGCTACGACCACTTCGACACCGCCCGGATCTACGGCGCGGGCAAGAACGAGGCGTTGCTGGCCGAAGCGCTCAAGGGCCGGCGGGATCGGGTATTCCTCGCCAGCAAGACCGGCATCGTCGTCGACGGGCCCAGGCGCGGCGTCGATTGCAGCCCCGCCTATATCGCCAAGGACATCGACGAGAGCCTACGGCTGCTCGAGACCGACCATATCGAGCTTTACTACATGCACCGCTTCGACCCCAAGGTGCCGATCGCCGACTCCGTGGGCGCGATGGCGCGGGCCATCGAGGCCGGGAAGATCGGCGCCTACGGCGTCTCCGAGTGGTCCTCGAAGCATGTGCGCGAGGCGCATGCCGTCCATCCGATGGCGGCGGTGCAGACGGAGTATTCGCTGTGGACCCGCAACGTCGAGCTGGGCGTGCTCGAGACGTGCGAGGAGCTCGGCATTGCCTTGGTCGCGTTCAGCCCGCTCGGCCGCGGGGCGCTGTGCGGAGTGATGCGCGATCCCTCGGTGCTCGAGGACAGGGACCTGCGTACGAAGATGCCGCGTTTCCAACCGGGCAACTGGGCGCAGAACCTGATGCTGATCGAACAGTTCGTGGCGCTCGCGGAACAGGCGGGCGTCACGCCGGCGCAACTCGCGCTCAAATGGGTCCTGTCGCGCGGGCCCGACGTCCACGTGATCCCCGGCACGACCAACCTGCAACACCTGGCCGACAACGTTCAGGCGGCCGACATCGAGGTCAGCGAAGCTGTGCTCGACGAAGCCGACCGGCTGATCAACCACGACACGGTCGCCGGGCACCGCTATCACGACGCGATACGGCCGACGATCGACACGGAGGAATTCGCCTGATGGGTGCCGAAGGGACTGTGCGCGCGGCGATCGGTTACACCGAGCGAACGGACAAGAAGCCGTACTTCTACGCCAACGCCCACGAGAAGGACTATGTGCCGCTGAAGCCGGCCGAGGTCGAGATCGCCGACGCGCGTGGGCTCGAAACCGACCTCGACCGCGAGGGCTTTGTGCTGGTCCAGCACAAGAGCGCGGTCGAAGACCTGACAGACCTGGACGCGGTAACGAAGGTCCATAGTTGCGAGATTGCCGAGTTGCTCAAGGGCGTGACCGGGTGCGACCACGTCGAGGTCATGCCGCGCGGCATCCTCCGCTTCTCCGAGAAGCTCGGCGAGAACGAGGCGCACGACAATTCCCACCCCGCCCGCTTCGCCCACGTCGACATGGCGAAGGAAGCCGCCGCCGAAGCGCGGGCGAAAGGCGCGCCGGAAGGGAAGAAAGTCGTCCGCAGCGCGCAGTACAACATCTGGCGAGCGCTCTCCGGCGCGCCGCAGGATGTTCCGCTGGCGCTGCTCTCCTACCCGTCGGTCGAGCCCGGCGACCTGATCGATTGCGAGGCGATCTTCGATCCACCGGGCGGCGCCCCGGAGTGGAGCTTCGGCAACTATGTGATCGAGCGCAACCCGGCCCACCGCTGGTACTATTATTCGAACATGCGGCCCGACGAGGCGATCGTGTTCAAGACCAGCGAGAGCGATCCGACTCGGGCGCAGCTGATGCCGCACGGAGCGTTCGACAACCCGCTCGCCCCGCCCGATGCGCCGCCGCGAGTGAGCCTGGAGATGCGCGGGACCTGCTACTGGTTCGAATAATCGCCCGGAATCGGGACAATTCGATAGTAACGGCGCCGTAACCACGTTCGGCAACGCCGCCTTAACCAGCCG
>JANWHA010000103.1 GCA_025450635.1 Croceibacterium sp.
AGGCCAGCGCGATGTCGGGCGCGTCTTCCTGCTTCATGCCGACGAGGTGATAGCCGCAGTCGACATGGTGGATTTCGCCGGTGACGCCCGACGACAGGTCGGACAGCATGTACAGCCCGGCGCCGCCGACGTCCTCGATGGTGACGTTGCGGCGCAGCGGCGAGTTCAGCTCGTTCCATTTCAGGATGTAGCGGAAATCGCCGATGCCGCTCGCCGCCAGCGTCTTGATCGGCCCCGCGCTGATCGCGTTCACGCGGATATTCTCCGGGCCGAGATCGTTCGCCAGATAGCGCACGCTGCTCTCGAGCGCGGCCTTGGCCACGCCCATCACGTTGTAGTGCGGCACGACCTTTTCGGCGCCGAGATAGGTCAGCGTGAGGATCGCGCCCCCGCTCGCCATCATGGGCCGCGCCCGCTGGACCACCGCCACCAGCGAGTAAGCCGAGATGTTCATCGTCAGCTGGAAGTTGTCGAGCGTGGTGTCGTAGAACTTGCCGCGCAGCTGGCTCTTGTCGGAAAAGCCGATCGCGTGGACCAGGAAATCGATCGTCGGCCAGCGTTGCCTGAGGGTGGCGAACGCCTCGTCGAGCGCGGCCATGTCGGACACGTCGCAATCGAACGTAAAGTCCGAGCCGAGCTGTTCGGCCAGCGGGATGACGCGCTTGCCGAGCGCCTCGCCCTGGTAGGAGAAGGCCAGCTCCGCCCCGTGCTCGCGCAGCTTCTGGGCGATCCCCCAGGCGAGCGATTTCTCGTTCGCCAGGCCCATGATGAGGCCGCGTTTGTCGTCCATCAGCCCGCTCATGCGGTGCTCTCCTCCTGCTCTTCGGTCTTCTCGTCCCGCTCGTCAGCGCGCAGGCGGTTGTCGGCCTGGCCGATCAGGTCCTGGTGTTCCTCGGGCGTTTCGGCCAGCGCGGCGTTGAGCTCGGCGCCCATTACCATGCCTAGGCCGACGAGCCAGAAAAAGAAAAGCGCGATCATGATGCCGGCGAGCGAGCCGTAGGTCAGGTTGTACTTGAAGACGCTGCGCAAGAGCGGCGGCAGCGCGACCGCGACCAGTATCCACCACAGCGTGACCAGCAGCGCACCCGGCCATTTCGGATAGCGCCGCTTGCGATAGGCATAGGGCGTCAGCGTGTAGAACAACAGATAGAGCGAGCCGTACAGGCCGAACGCCGGCACCAGGCGCGAGAGCGCGAGCGATCCCAGCCAGTGGCCGAGTTGCGGGAAATACGCGTCGATCACTTCCTGCGCCGCGCCGATCACCACTTGCGCCACCAGGCTCAGCATCAGCAGCACGACCGCGGCGATGATGATGCCGGTCGAGAACAGCCGGTACTTCCAGAAGGCCGAAGTCGCCTCGGTCCCGTAAGCCCGGCGCAGGATGTCGCGGATCGTCTCGATCAGGCTGCCGACCGTCCACAGCCCGACCAGCCCGCCGACCCACAACAGCCAGCCGGTGCGTTGCTGGATCACGCTGCGGGCCACCGGTCCGATCACGTCGCCGACCACCGGCGGCAGGGCGAACAGGATCGCGTTGATCGAAGCGGCGCGCTGGCTTTGCTCGCCGATCACCGAGAAGATCGCCGCGCCGGTGATGAAGAACGGGAAGATCGCGAGCACCGTCATGTAGGCGAGGTTGCCGGCGTGGATGAAGCCGTCGTTGTAGGTGCCGGTGAACACTCGTTGCAGCACACAGCGAATGCGCGTCCCCGGGCCGACCGCGCGGGTGACGTGGTCCTCCAGGCCGGCCATGTGGCGCAGCGCGGCCTTGCGGCGGCCCTCCGGCGACAGGTCTTCGACGGGCGGGCCGTGCTTTTCCAGGTCTGGAAGGCCGTGAAGCTCCATTGCCGTCGGGGTCTAGCAGCCGGGCGCAGGCTGTCGAGCTAGGAGGGCGCCCGCGGGCTCAAACGCCGAGCTTCGCGCGCACGTTCCGGCTGTCCTTCCAGCCATCGAGCTTGCGGGCCAGCTCGGTGACATCATCGGGCAGCTCGATCTCCAGCGTCACCAGCTGATCGCCGCGGCCGCCGCCCTTGCGGGTGAAGCCTTTGCCCTTGAGCCGCAGAACCTTGCCGGAACCGGACCCCGGCGCGACCGTCAGCATCACCGCGCCGTCGGCGGTCGGCACCTTGACCTTGGCGCCTTTGATCGCCTCGTCGAGCGTGATCGGCAGGTCGAGCCGCACGTCGTCGCCCTCGCGGCGAAAGAACGGATGCGGCTCGACCATGATGGTGACCAGCGCATCGCCGCTGCCCGCGGGGCCCGGCTCGCCCTTGCCCGAGAGGCGCATCTGGGTCCCGTCCTCGACCCCGGCGGGCAGCTTGAGGTCGATCGTCTTGCCGTCGGCGAGAGTGATGCGCTGGGGCTTCAGCGCGGCGGCGTCGGTGAATGGCACGCGCAGGCGGTACTGCACGTTGGCGCCCTTGCGCGGCGGCGGCGGGCGACGGCTCGCGGCGCCACCCATTCCGCCCCCCATCCCGCCTGGACCGGCACCGCGGCCGAACAGCCCCTCGAAAATGTCGCCGATGTCGAGCCCCTCGGCTCCGCCCATGCCTTCGAAGTCCTGCGCCGAGAAGCCGCGCGCGCCGCCTGCGCCGGGTCGAAAGCCGCCACCGCCACCCATGCCGAAAGGCATTGCCGGGTTGCCTTCGGCGTCGATCTCGCCGCGATCGAACTGGGCGCGCTTGTCCTTGTCGGACAACAGGTCATAGGCCTTGGTGACGTCGGAGAAGCGCTCGGCCGCCTTGGGGTTGTCCGTGTTGCGGTCCGGGTGGAGCTGCTTGGCCAGCTTGCGATAGGCGGACTTGATGTCCTTTTCGGTCGCGTTGCGCGCCACTCCCAGGGTCGAGTAAGGATCGGCCATGGCGTGTTAGCTAAGTGCAACAGTCGCCAGGCGCAAGCAGCGCTTTCCTACTTCGTTCGGCGAGTCTAGGGCTGGGACGTGATCACGGCGCCTACCCTTGCCCTTCTCGGAAAGGTGACAGATTCGCGCGGAAAGCAGCCCTTCGCTCTGGACCCTGTCACAGTTGTCAACTTCGCCAGGCTCACGCCGTGAAAGCCGAACAGGACGCCATTCCCGATTCGGAGCCGTTCGCGCTGTTCGATTCGTGGTTCGCCGAAGCCCGCGCGAGCGAGCCCAATGACGCCAACGCGATGGCGCTCGCGACCGCGACGCCCGACGGGCGCCCCTCGGTGCGCATGGTGCTGTTGAAAGGCCATGGAGCCGAGGGGTTCGTGTTCTACACCAATGCCGACAGCCGCAAGGGCGAGGAGATCGCCGCCAACCCGCACGCGGCGTTGCTGTTCCACTGGAAGAGCCTGCGCCGCCAGGTACGCATCGAGGGGCCGCTCGGCGAGGTGACGGCGGACGAAGCCGACGCCTATTTCCACTCCAGGGCCCGGATGTCGCAGATCGGCTCGGCCGCTTCCGACCAATCGCGCCCGCTCGAATCGCGCCGGACATACCTCGACCGCGTCGATGCCGTGGCCGCTCACTACAATGGGCAGGAAATCCCACGCCCGCCGCGTTGGACCGGCTTCCGCCTCACGCCCCAGAGAATCGAGTTCTGGCTCGACCGCCCCAACCGCCTCCATGAGCGCCGCCGCTTTGCTCGCGCCGGCGACGGCTGGACCAGCACGCTGCTTTATCCATGACCGACTACGACCTCGAAGCTCGCGCCAAGCTGACCCGCAGTGCAGCATTCGCATCGATCGCGATGGCGCTGACGCTTGCGGCGTTGAAGCTTTGGGCGGTGCTGGAGTCAAATTCCACCGCAATGCTCGGCAGCCTCGCCGATACCGCGCTTGACCTTGTCGCCAGCATCGCCACGCTCGTCGGCGTGCGGATTGCCGCGCAGCCGGCGGACGCCGACCACCGCTTCGGACACGGCAAGGCCGAAGCGCTCGCGGCGATGTTCCAAGTGGTGCTGATCTCGCTCTCGGCCGCCGGCCTCGCGGTCCGCGCAGTCAGCGAGCTGCTCTCGGGCGGGCGCGTCTCGGCCGCCGGCGGAGGCATTGCCGTATCCGTGATCGCCATCGGCGGGACATTTGCGCTGCTGTGGTGGCAGCGTCATGTGATCAGCCACACCAACAGCATCGCCATCAAGACCGATAACATCCACTACAAGTCGGACCTGTTTCTCAACGTCGCGGTGATCGCCGCGCTGGTCCTGGATCATTACCTGGGGATCCCTGGGGCGGACCCGCTGTTCGGCCTCGGCATCGCGGCCTGGCTCGCCTGGGGCGCCTGGCGCGCTTCGTCGGAGGCGATCGACCATCTGATGGACAAGGAATGGCCGGACGAAAAGCGTGAGCAGTTCCTCGCCGCCGTGGCGCGGCATCCCGAGCTCATGGGCGTGCATGACTTGCGCACCCGCACCAGCGGAACCGACGACTTCGTGCAGTTCCACGCGATGGTCGACGGCGAGATGACGGTGGCCGAGGCGCACCGGGTGATGGACGAGATCGAGGAGCGCATCGAGCGCGAGTTTCCCGGGGTCGAGGTACTGATTCATCCCGATCCCGAAGGCCTGGTCAACGAGACCGGCGCCGCCGCCGAGGAGCTCCTGCCGGGGCTTGCGGAGAAGCAGGAATGAGGCTGCCCTATTGGCACGTCGATGCGTTCGCCGCGCGGCCGTTCGCCGGCAACCAGGCTGCGGTGATGCCGCTCGGCGAGTGGCTGCCCGACGAAACGCTGCAAGCGATCGCTTCGGAGAACATGTTTGCCGAGACGGCCTTCGTGGTGAAGGACGCGACCGGCGCGGCGGACTGGGAACTGCGCTGGTTCACTCCGGCTTGCGAGGTCCGCCTGTGCGGACACGCCACGCTGGCATCGGGGCACGTCCTGCTTGAGCGTGACGGCGGCGACCAGGTGACCTTCCGCACGCGGCGGGCCGGGCTGCTCGAAGTCCGGCGGACGGCCGGCCGCGGCTATGAGTTGGCGCTGCCGGTCATTCCGACCGCCCCTGGCGAGTGGCCCGAAGCGGTGGCGCTGCTCGGAGCCGAACCGAAGGAAGTATGGCGCAGCCCCGATCGCTACGGAATCTACCTGTTCGGCAGCGAGGCCGAGGTCCGCGCGCTCGATCCCGACTTGAAGGGCCTCGGCGCGCTCGGCGACGACCAGTTCATCTGCACCGCGCCGGGCGAGCCCGGCTCGGGGACCGGGGCAGGCCCCGACGTCGTCAGCCGGGTGTTCGTGCCCGGCGGCGGGGTCGACGAGGACAGCGTGACGGGCTCGGCCCATGCCGCCCTGACGCCGTTCTGGGCCGCGCGTCTCGGCCGCACGAGCTTCACCGCGCACCAGGCCTCGCGCCGTGGCGGCGACCTCGCCTGCCGGCTGGATGGCGGACAGGCCTGGCTCGGCGGCGACTGCGTGACGGTGGTCGAAGGGACGTTTTACCTCGAGGGATAAAGCGCGGCGATCTTCGCCAGCGCCTGGACGAGGTCCGGGCGATCCCTGCCGTCGGTCTTGCCCAGGCGGACGATCGTCAGGCCCGCCGAGGGGATGACGATCACGTACTGCCCGAGATGGCCGACAAGTGAAAACGCATCCTTCGGTCCCTGTCTGGCGAACAGCTCGTTGCGCTCGGTCCCGGAGGGCCGGTTGAGCCACGTCAGCCCGCCGTAATCGGGCGCGCGCGGGCTCGGCGTGGTCATGAATTCGACCCATGCCCGCGGCACGAGCTGCGCCCCTTTGACCGATCCCTTGTTGCGCAGCATCTCGCCGAACTTGCCCCAGTCGCGCGCGGTCGCCCAGATCATGCTGCCGCCGATCATCGTTCCCGCCGCGTCGTACTCGGGCGTGAACGAATGCGCCCCGAGCGGGCCGGCGAGGCGCGATTGGAAGAAGTCCGCCATTGCCCGCTGGCGGGCGTCGGGCGTTGCCCCGGGCGCCAGCACGCGCGTGGCGACGTCGGCCAGGATCACGCCGGTCGGCGTCGAATAAGTGAAGACGCGCCCGGGCGCATGGTCGAGCGGCTGCGCCTCGGCCCACGCGGCCATGTCGTCGCGCCCGTCGCGAAACAGCATCCGAACCTCGCCCGAATCGTAGATCGGCTCGCTGTTCTCCTTGTGCCTCAGGCCCGAGCGCATCTGCAGCAACTGCCGCAGGGTGATGCCGCCGCGCGGATCGCCGGGGCGCTGCCACGCGGGGATCGGCGGCGAATCGTCGAGCCGCAGCCGGCCCTCGGCGACGAGCACGCCGATCAGCACGCCGGTGACGGTCTTGGACATCGACCAGCCGAGGAACTTGGTCTTGGGGCCGTAGCCGGCCTCGTAGCGCTCGGCCGCGATCGCGCCGTCGTGCAGCACCAGCACCGCGCGTGTTTCGCCGACGTCGTCGCGGGTGAACAGCGCATCGACCGCGCGGGCGAGCTTGTCGCGCGGCGCTCCGGGGCTTTTGCCGACCGCTTTCAGCGCCGCCGGTGGCAGCGGCGGCTCGGTCGGTGCGGGCTGGCCGCAGCCGGCCAGCAACAGGGCTGGCAGCAGCAGGGTGGCGAGGCTAGGGAGGGCGCGGCGCGGCATCGCCGCGCTTCCATCATCCACGCAGGAGCGCATGGCAACCTCCCGGACCCGAGCAGTGCACAGGCGACCGATGTGGCTCAAGGCGGCCGTGCTGGTCGTCGCCGCACTCGCCGCGCTCGGCTGGTTCTACCGCGCGCCGCTCTACGGTTATGCCGAGACCGGGGCCGCGGTCGGCGCCCGCACGGCCTGCTCGTGCCGCTACGTCGCCGGGCGCACCCTCAAGGATTGCAAGAAGGATTTCGAGCCAAAGATGGAAGCGGTGTTCCTCAGCGACGATCACGCCAGCAAAAGCGTCACCGGCTACGTCCCGCTCATCGCCAGCGAGACTGCGCGTTATCGCAAGGGCTACGGCTGCGTGCTCGATCCGTGGCGGGAATAGGGCTCGGTCGCTTCGATCCAGCCTCCGCCGACGACGCGCTCCCCGGCGTAGACAACCGCCGCCTGGCCTGGTGCGACGCCATATTCCGGCTGTGCGAAGCGGATCATCGCCGCCGCGCCGTGGCCGAGCGAGCCATCGAGCGTCACCGGCACCGGCCTGGCAAGCGATCGAACCTTCGCAGTCAAAGACCCGTCGGGAAGCGGGCCGATACGGTTGGTCTCGACGATCCGCGCCGCGCCGACTGCGAGCAGCCGCTTGGGCCCGACGCGCACTTCCGCCGCATCGGCATCGAGCGCGATGACATATAACGGCTCGGGCTGCCCGCCGATCTCCAGGCCGCGGCGCTGGCCGACGGTGAAGTGGATCACGCCGGCGTGCTCGCCGAGCGCTTCGCCGGTCTCGGCGTGGACGATCGGCCCCGGTCGGCTGCCGTCGGGCCGCAACGCCTTGACGATGCGCGCGTAGTCTCCGTCGGGCACGAAGCAGATGTCCTGGCTGTCGGGCTTGGCGGCGACCGCAAGGCCGAATTCGGCCGCGATCCGCCGCACTTCATCTTTTGGCAGGCCGCCGAGTGGGAAGCGCAGGTAGTCGAGCTGCTCCTCGGTGGTCGCATACAGGAAGTACGACTGGTCGCGGGCCGGATCGCTCGCCCGCCACAGCTCCGGGCCCGCCGGCCCGACCACCCGGCGCACGTAATGGCCGGTCGCGAGGCAATCGGCGCCGAGCTCGCGGGCCATGCCGAGCAGATCGGTGAACTTGGGCCCCATGTTGCAGCGGATGCACGGGATCGGCGTGCGTCCGGCGAGATAGTCGTCGGCGAAGCGCTCGACCACGTCGTCGCGAAAGGCGCTCTCGTGGTCGAACACATAGTGCGCAAAACCCAGCCGGTCGGCGACCGCGCGGGCGTCGCGGATATCGTCGCCGGCGCAGCAGGCGCCCTTGCGCCCCGTGGCCGCGCCGTAATCGTAAAGCTGCAGCGTGATGCCGATCACCTCGGCACCGCTCTTCGTCGCCAGCGCGGCGACCACCGAGCTGTCGACGCCGCCGGACATGGCGACCACGATGCGGCAGTCGGCCGCCGCTCGCGGCAGGTCGAACAAGGCGTCGGGACGCTCGAGCAGGGTGGCGGTCATGGCGCGGCGGCCCTTACACCCGTCGCCTCGCCACGGCCAAGGCCCTATGCGGCCGTTTACCTGCCCTAACGCGCGATGAATCGGCGCTTTACCCGATCTTGACGCTTGCTGGGCTAGGGCTGGGGCCATGTTCGACCGCAAGCTCACTCGCGCCGACACCGTGATGCCGCCCGACCTCCCCGCAGGACGGGAGGAGCTGCGCGCGGTCAAGTGGTCCGACCTCGTCGCGAAATTCGACGCCATTCATGACTTGCGGGCCGAGCTGGGCGCCGGGGAAACCGGCGGCGGCGCCAGCTTCGACCCCGAATCGGCACGCCACATCGCCGAGATCGCGTCCGGCAAACAGGACGTTAACTTTGATGATTTAGCCAATGGCAAAGCCGCCGGCGGCATCAGTCGCTCCGCTAACGGCGCCGTGGGCGACGACCTGAGGTAGTAGATGATCGAGAATCAGAAAATCCGTCCCGCGCAGGTGATCGGCCCTCTCGGGGAGCCGCTGACGATCGACGACTTGCCGGCGCCCGCCACCAAGCGGTGGGTCGTGCGGCGCAAGGCCGAGGTCGTCGCCGCGGTCAACGGCGGCCTGCTGACGATCGACGAGGTGCTCGAGCGCTACAATCTCACGCTCGAAGAGTTCGCCTCGTGGCAGCGCGCCGTGGACCGCTCGGGCATGCAGGGCCTGCGCGTCACGCGCATCCAGCACTACCGCGACCTCTACGAGCGCCAGCTCAAGTACTGACGTACGGGTGGCGCCGGCCGGCGCCGAATTCTCCAGTATTTCCATGGTATAGCCCGCCCGCGCCGGCGGGAACCCGTTGTCATGCCTTCGGTTTACCGAACACGGCGCGTGAAGCGCAGCATGACAACAGGAGAATTCAATGGGTTGGATTATCGCAATCGTCGTCGGCGGCATCGCCGGCTGGCTGGCGAGCATGGTGATGGCTCGCGACGCCACGATGGGTATCGTCTGGAACATCGTCGTCGGCATCATCGGCGCGATCGTGGGCGGATGGATAGCCTCGGCTGCGGGCGTCAGCACGGCGACATGGATCAACTGGTTCATTTTTGCGATCATCGGCGCGGTCGTGCTGCTGGCGATCGTCAACCTGTTCCAGCGCGGCCGAGTGCGCTAGCACAATACCGAAAATCGAGAGTGCACGACGGGCCCGCAGCAATGCGGGCCCGTCGCCGTTCTATTTTACGACAAATTATTACTCGTCGGCTCATATGTGCCTTTGATAGAAGCGGCGATTGCTTGGGGTTGTCCGCGCGCCTATGCGGCCGTGGCAATTGGGCGGCTTTTTTGTGCGGCCGAACATTAACTGTGATATGGGCGGCCCCGCGGTGGGGACAGCGGGATCCTGACGCTGATGAATTACGAGACGACAATGGCGGACTTGGGCGGCACGCACGACACGTTCGTCGAGCAGATTGAGCTCGACGACGGCTATCGCGCCCGCCGGCGGCGGATTTACGTCGTGGTTGCGATCGCGGCGGTCCTCCTCGCCGCCGCCGCCTACCTGATGTTGCGCGGCGCGGGCGGCGGCGATGCCCTGGCGCCGAGCGCCGGAAGCGCTCCGCCGACGGTGACGGTGATCGAGCCGGGCCGGACGACGGTCACCGGCATCATCAACGCCACCGGGTCGCTGGCCGCCCGCCACCAGGTTCCCGTCGGTGTCGTCGGTGAGGGCGGCCGGGTGGTCGCCGTGCCGGTGGAAGTGGGCGACTGGGTCAACAAGGGCCAGGTCCTGGCGGTCGTCGATCGCTCCGTGCAGGCTCAGCAGACCAGCGGCATCGCGGCGCAAATCCAGGTCGCCAAGGCCAATGCCGAACTGGCGCAGGCCAACCTCGATCGCGGCCTCAAGCTGGTCGACCGTGGGTTCATCTCCAAAGCCCAGATCGATCAGCTCACGGCCTCGCGGGATGCCGCCGTGGCTCAGGTCAACGTGGCCGAAGCGTCCTATCGCGAGCGCCTGGCGCGCAACGCGCAGCTCAATATCGTCGCCCCGGTCGGCGGCCTGATCCTGCAGCGCAACGTGGAAGTGGGGCAAGTCGTTTCGCCAGGTTCGCAGGCGCCGTTCACGATGGCCGAGGGCGGCCAGATGGAGCTGCTCGCCAAAGTCGGCGAGGGCGATCTCGCTTCGATTTCGGTCGGAGCAACGGCCAAAGTCAGCCCGGTCGGGACGGACAGGACATTCGTCGGCCAGATCTGGAAGAAAGAGCCGACCATCGATCCCAGCGATCGTCAGGGGACCGCCCGGATCGCGCTGCCGTATGATCCGGCGATCCATCCAGGCGGCTTCGCGTCGGCGGAGATCGCCGGCGCCACCGTGGTCGCGCCGCTGTTGCCGGAAAGCGCGATCATGTCCGACGAGAAGGGCAGCTTCGTCTATGTCGTCGATTCCCGCAACAAGGTGGGCCGCCGGGACGTCAAGACCGGCACTGTGACCGACCAGGGCACCGCGGTCGTCGCCGGCCTCACCGGGAATGAGCGGATCGTCGCCCGCGCGGGCGGCTTCCTCAACCCGGGCGATAAGGTCCGGCCAGTCCTCTCCAAGGGGCCGGAAAACCCGAACACCCCATGAATTTCCGTAATTTATCCGCGTGGTCGATCCGTAACCCGATCGTCCCCATCGTCTTGTTCATCGGCCTGACGCTCGCGGGATTCGTGGCGTTCAACCGGATGGACGTTAACAACGAGCCGGACATCGATTTCCCGGCCGCGAATGTCTTCATCGCCCAGCCGGGCGCGGCGCCGAAGGAGATCGAGACTCAGATCACGCAGAAGGTGGAAGCCGCGATCCGCTCGGTAAACGGGGTCGACGAAATCCAGTCGACCGCCAGCGAGGGCAGCAGCAACACCACGGTCACCTTCGTGATCGGCACCGACGCCGACAACGCGGTCAACGAGGTCAAGAACGCCATCGACCAGGTCCGCGGGGAACTTCCCGACGGAATTCTCGAGCCGCAGGTGACCAAGGTCAACGCCGGCGGCAACGGACCCATCGGCTATTTCGCGGTCGCGGCCGACGACATGACGATGGAGCAGCTCAGCTGGTTCATCGACGACACCGTCTCGCGCCGGCTACTGTCGATCGAAGGAATGGCCACCGTGAACCGCGCCGGCGGTGTCGATCGGGAAATTCGGGTGGTGCTCGACCCGGCCAGGATGCAGGCGCTCGGGGTCACCGCGAGCCAGGTCAACACCGCGCTGCGTGCCGTGAACACCAACGCCGCCGGCGGCAGCGCGCAGATCGCCGGCTCGCGCCAGTCGGTCCGCGTCATCGGCAACGCCGGCTCGGCGCTGGACCTCGCCAAGACGCAGATCAGCCTGGGCGGCGGCCGGACGATCCAGCTTTCGCAGGTCGGCCAGGTCTTTGACGGCTATTCGGAACAGACCTCCATCGCCAAGATGCAGGGGCGGCAGGTCGTCACCTTCGGCATCGAGCGCGCCAAGGGCGCCTCAGACGTCACCGTCTACGATGCCGCGATCAAGGAGCTGAAGGCGATCCAGGCCGAAAATCCCCGCGTTCACATCACCCAGCTCTACACCAGCGTCGATTATACCAAGCAGCAATACGAGACCTCGATGGAGGCGATGATCGAAGGCGCGATCCTGGCGGTCATCGTGGTGTTCCTGTTCCTGCGCGACTGGCGGGCGACGATCATCTCGGCACTGGCCATCCCGCTGTCGGCGATCCCGACCTTCTGGTTCATGGAGTTGATGGGCTTCACCCTGAACGAGCTGTCGCTGCTCGCGCTCAGCCTGGTGGCCGGGGTCCTGGTCGACGACGCGATCGTCGAGATCGAGAACATCGTGCGCCACATGCGCATGGGCAAGAGCGCCTATCAGGCGGCGATCGACGCCGCCGACGAGATCGGCCTGGCGGTGGTCGCGACCAGCCTGTCGATCGTCGCCGTGTTCCTGCCCGTGGGGCTCATGCCCGGCATCTCGGGGCAGTTTTTCAAGAACTTCGGCCTCACGGTGGTCGCGGCGGTGCTGACCAGCCTCGCGGTGGCGCGAATGATCACCCCGATGGTCGCAGCCTATTTCCTCCAGGCGCGGGGCCATCAGGCGCACGGCGAGGGGCGGTTGATGGACCGCTATATGACAATCCTCAAATGGTCGCTCAACACCGACAAAGTGGAGGCGTATCGGGCGCGACGGGAGCCGCTGCCTTCCGAAGGGTGGTACGGGCTCGTCGAGGTCCTGTTCTTCCTGCTCTATGTCGGCCTTGGCGGAGGGCTTGTCTGGGCCGCCGGGCGATACGGCGTTCACGCGATGGGGATAAAGCTGGCGCTGTTCTTGGCCGGTCTGGTGCTCGTGCGCCTGCTGACCGGCCCCCTGTCCCACCTGTTCGGCCCGCGCTTTGCCGAATGGCACATGTACTACCGTCACCTCGTCCGCTCGCGCTATCGCGATCACCGCGCTTGGATGTTCGTCGTCGGCGTCGCCGCGCTCATGCTCACGGCGGGATTGCTTTACGATATGCCGAAGCAATTCCAGCCAATCACGGACCAGGACACCAGCCGGGTCAACCTCGAGATGGTTCCGGGCACGACGATCGAGCAGACCGAGGCGGTGGCCGACCGGGTTAACCGCATCCTCGAGGCGCAGCACTCGGAGGTCCAACGGGTGCTCGAGCGCGTCAACGAGGGCCAGGCGACGCTGTTCACGGTGCTCAAGGACGACCGGCCCCTGAAGAGCTTCGTGTGGGAGCGGCGCATGACGCCGATCCTGCAGAAGATTCCGGACGCGCGGGTGACCTTCCAGTCGCAGAACGGCGGCGGCGGGACTGGCCGCGACATCTCCGTGATGCTGACGGGGTCCGACCCGGACGTGCTGAACCGCACCGCGCAGACGCTCGTCCAGCAGATGGAGAGCATACGCGGCGCGGTGGCACCGCGAATCGCGGCCGACATGCAGCGGCCCGAGCTGGTCATCGTACCGCATCTCGATCTTGCTGCGGAGCTTGGGGTGACGACCAGCGCGCTGAGCCAGACGATCCGCATCGCCACGCTCGGCGAAATCGATCAGAACGCGGCCAAGTATTCGCTCTCGGACCGGCAAATTCCGATTCGCGTGGTCCTCGGCAAGACCTCGCGTGAGGCCATTTCCACGATCCAGAACCTGCCGGTGCCCACCGCCACCGGCGGTTCGGTGCCGCTGCAGCGGGTCGCCGAAATTCGCTTCGGCGAAGGCCCGACGCAGATCCAGCGCTTCAACCAGGCGCGGCGCATCTTCGTCGGCGCGGACCTCGCCCCGGGTGCCGTCAGCGGCCCGGTGATGGATGCGATCAAGGCGCTGCCGATCATGAAGAACCTGCCCGCCGGCGTGTCGAACAAGCCGGTCGGTAACGAGAAGTGGCAAGGCGAACTGGTGCAGAACTTCATCATCGCGGTGATCAGCGGCGTCCTGATGGTGTTCGCTGTGCTGGTGCTGCTGTACCGCCGGTTCGTCTCGCCGCTGGTCAACATGACGTCGCTGCTGCTGGCCCCGCTCGGCGGCCTGCTGGCGCTGCTGATCTGGGGCCAGCCGGTCTCGATCGCCGTCTACATCGGCTTGCTGATGCTGCTCGGCATCGTCGCCAAGAACTCGATCCTGCTGATCGACTTCGCGATCGAGGAAATGGCCGCCGGGGTGCCCAAGCGCCAGGCGATCATCGATGCCGGCCACAAGCGCGCGCAGCCGATCGTGATGACCACCGTGGCGATGACCGCGGGCATGGTCCCTACGGCGATCTCGCTCTCCGGCGACGCCGCCTGGCGCTCGTCGATGGGCACGACCGTGATCGGCGGCCTGCTGCTTTCGACGATGCTCACGTTGCTGATAGTGCCGGCCGGCTTCAGCCTGGCCGACGGGCTCGAGAAGCGGCTTGGCCCATGGCTGCGCCACAAGATCCTCACCTATCGCCCAGAGCACAAGCACGGCCCCTCCGCGGAGGGCTACCCGGCAGAGTGATGACGGGCCGGAACGCCCTTCCGGTGCCTTTCAGAGCTCCGCTGCCGCCCGACCGCGCGCGGCGGATGCGGCGCGTGGCGACGGGGTTGCTGGTGGCGATGGCGGCGCTGTTCGCGCTCGCCCGCACCATGCTCGGCACTCATCCCGCGTGGGACTGGGTGCTGGCGTTTTCCGAGGCGGCGCTGGTCGGCGGCCTGGCCGACTGGTTCGCGGTGACGGCCCTGTTCCGCCATCCGCTGGGCCTGCCCATCCCTCACACGGCGATCATCCCGGCGAACAAGGACCGCATCGCCGATACGATGGCGCGGTTCCTGCAATCGAACTTCCTCATTCCGACGGTGGTCGCGCGGCGCATGCGCTCGATGAACCTCGCGCTCGTGCTCGGCGACTTCCTCGACCGGCCGAGCGGCGGCGAGCCGTCGCGTATCCGCGGCGGGGCCGGAGAGCTTGCCGCCGAAGTGCTCGAATCGCTCGACCCCGAACGACTCGGCGGCCAGGTCAAGGCCGGCTTGCTGCATCAACTCGAACGGCTCGAGGTTTCGCCGCTGCTCGGGCAGATGCTGGCCGCGGCTATCGCCGACAAGCGTCACCTGCCGCTGCTCGACGCGCTGATCCGCTGGGCGGGGCTGACGCTCGAGGACAACGAGGAGATGGTCCGGCAGATCATCCACGACCGGGCCAATGCCGTGCTGCGCTGGACCGGGCTCGACGAGCGCCTGGCGAATTCGGTCATCGACGGGCTCTATCGCCTGCTGGCCGAAGTGCTGGTCGATCCCGAACACCCGCTGCGCCACAAGATCGAGCAAGGTCTGGAACAGCTTGCCGAGGACCTCCAGCACGATGAAGCGCTGCGCGAACGGGTCGAAGGCATGAAGCGCGACTTGCTGGCCAATCCCGCGCTGGCGCGGTGGTGGATGGGCGTTTGGGAGCGGTTGCGGCAGGCGCTGATCGGCGCGGCGCGTGGCTCGGGCGGCGGTCTGGGCGGACCGCTCACCGGCATGCTCAGCGAGCTCGGCCAGGCGTTGCGCGAGGATCCGGCGTTGCAACACCAGGTCAACCGCTTCGCCCGGCGCACCGCGGTCGGCGTGGCAACGCGCTATGGCGGACAAATCGTCCAGCTGGTGTCCGAAACCGTGCGCCGGTGGGATGCCCGTACCGTGACCGACCGGATCGAGCGCGCGGTGGGTCGTGACCTGCAGTTCATCCGCGTCAACGGCACGCTCGTCGGCGGGCTTGTCGGAGTGCTCATTCACCTGCTTAACGCGGCGCTGTGATCGAGCAGCCTTTCCTGACCACCGACCGGCTCGAGCTGTGGCTGCCGCGTGCGCCGGACATGCGGGCGATGCACGATGTCGTGCTCGATCCGGAGACCGGCCGTTTCCTCGGCCCGCGGGCGCAATTCAGCGACCACGCGATCCGCTTCATGCGCAACGCCGGCAGCTGGTTTCTCTACGGCTACGGCGCCTTCATGCTGCGGCTGCGCGGGCGGGACGGCGTGATCGGCAACTGCGGCGTGTTCCACACCTTCCGCGGACTGGGCGAGGACTTCGACGACCAGCCCGAGGCCGGCTGGATCGTCGCCGCGGAGCACGCCGGGCAAGGCCTCGCGCGCGAGGCGATGCAAGCGGTGCTCGGCTGGTTCGAGAGTGAACACGGCGCGCGGCGGATCGTGTGCATGATTGCGCCGGAGAACGAGCCCTCGCTGAAGCTCGCGGCAAGGCTCGGCTTCACGCCGTTGCGTGACACCGAGCTGCCCGACGGCGCGGCGGTGCGGCTGTTGGAGCGCCTGCGAGGTTAGCCCTTTCGTCCAGCTCCGAACGGCGAAACCAATGAGCCCGGACGGCCCACCCAATAGCTTGGAATCGCCTGGCCGTTGGCATCCTTGGCGGGCGTAAATTTGGCGCTTGCCATTAGTGCCTTGCAAATTTTGGCGTTGGTCGCCGGGTCCAGGGTGGCCAAATGAATTGCGCAGGCCGTTGGCTTGCCCATTGCGTCGACCATCAATCGCACCTGGTTCGAACCTCCTCCCAACTTTGCAAAGTCGGTTGGAGCGAATGTCTCCTTTGGCAGCCATCCGACGCCTCCGCCTTCGGGAATGGGTGGCGTCTGTTGGGCCTGCAGCTGCGCCTGGTCCAACCCCCAAGTCTTGGCGAGGTCGTCGGCGCAGGTTTGCAGGGCGCCGATGGCCTGAGCAAGATCCCCCGTGTCGACCTCGACGGCCTTGGCCAAACCTCCATCGATGACGAATCCGGTCAGGCTCTTGGCGGTCGCCAATTCCTTGCCTCGGTCGTAAGGCGGCGAGGGCACATAGACAGGCGGTGTTTTCGTTGGGCGCCGGACGATCGGTGGCAACGGCCCACGAACAACAGCGCTGCCAGCGGTCCCGTCGCCAAGCGCCTCGAGCCCGACCATTCCGAGGTTGAAGTACGCTTTTCCGTCAGGCGTTTGCGACATGAAAAAGAACGCCTGCCGCTCCGAACCGGAGGGAACGAAATGCCAGCCGACGGTCAACACGCCGCGGAACGGCTTGATTGCGTCGGACACAACGATCATGCGCATGAGTGGCCCCGGCGCGATCCGTTCGAACGCCAGCGCCAGCGTCTCGCCTCCGCTGCTGAAGTTGCGGGCCAGCCGGCAGTAATCATCACCGTAGTCGACCGACCATTGGCCGACAGGCGTGAACACTTGCGCCTTGTCCTGCGCCACGGATGGAACGGGCGTCGCGGCGATGCCGCTTGCTGCGGCCAGCGCGGCGATGGTTGCGATTTTCATGGGCCTCTCCCTCTGGTTCCGATACCTATTCGGCGGCGAAAGGGCGTCAAGCGGCATCGTGTGTGGGCGGTAAAGCGCGACAAGTTTGTTCGATTCGGGAGGCTGACGCGGCGGCCCGGCACAAGCGCTGAACAGCAGCGTCTACGCCGCCTGCTTGACCTCGGCGACGATCTTGCGCGCGGCATCGCCCAAGTCCTCGGCGGCGATGATCGGCAGGCCGGAGTTCGCCAGGATGGCCTCGCCCTGCTCGACGTTGGTGCCTTCGAGGCGCACCACGAGAGGCACGGACAGCGAAACCTCGCGCGCGGCGGCGACGATCCCTTCGGCGATGATGTCGCAGCGCATGATCCCGCCGAAGATGTTGACCAGGATGCCCTTCACCGCCGGGTCGGAGAGAATGATCTTGAATGCCGCCGTTACCTTCTCGCGGCTCGCCCCGCCGCCGACGTCGAGGAAGTTCGCCGGGAACGCGCCGTTGAGCTTGATGATGTCCATCGTTGCCATCGCGAGGCCGGCGCCATTGACCATGCAGCCGATGTTGCCGTCCAATTTGATGTAGGCGAGGTCGTACTTCGACGCCTCGAGCTCCATCGGGTCTTCCTCGCTCTCGTCACGCAGCGCTTCGATGTCGGGATGGCGGAACAGCGCGTTCGAATCGAAGCTCATCTTGCTGTCGAGCACCAGCAGCTGGCCGTCTTTCGTTTCGACCAGCGGGTTGATCTCGAGCATCGAGCAGTCGAGCGCGACGAAAGCATCGTAAAGTTGCTTCGCCAGCTTCTGCGCCCCTTTGGCGAGGTTGCCCGAAAGCTCCAGCGCGAAGGCCACCGCCCGGCCGTGGTGCGGCATGAAACCGGTCGCCGGATCGATGGCGATGGTGGCAATCTTGTCGGGCGTTTCGTGGGCGACGTCCTCGATGCTCATGCCGCCTTCGGTCGACACGACCATCGCGATGCGGCCGCTGTTCCGGTCGACCAGGAAGGCGAGGTAGTATTCGTTGGCGATGTCGACGCCGTCGGTGATGTAGAGGCGGTTGACCTGCTTGCCCGCCGCGCCGGTCTGCACGGTCACCAGCGTATGGCCGAGCATTTCCTTCGCGTTGGCCTCGACCTCGGCGACCGAATGCGCCAGCCGCACGCCGCCCTTGGCGCTGTCGGGCAATTCCTTGAACTTGCCCTTGCCGCGTCCGCCGGCGTGGATCTGCGCCTTCACCACGTAGAGCGGCCCCGGCAGCTTCTTCGCCGCCGCCACGGCCTCCTCGGCGCTCATCGCGGAATAGCCCGCCGGTACGCCGACGCCGAACTTGGCGAGCAATTCCTTGGCCTGGTATTCGTGGATGTTCATCGGGGATTTCGCTCTCGCGGGACGGAAGATTGCGCGCCGCATAGGCACAGCGCGCGGCCCTTGCAATGCGTTCCGCTCGCGTCCACCTGCCAGCCGCGATGATCGACCGACAGCGCCTCGAAGCCATTTGCCGTGAGGCCGGGCAGATCGCGCTGCGCCAGTGGCCCGGCCACGGCCACGCGCTCGAAAGCTGGGAGAAGACCCCCGGCAGCCCGGTGTGCACCGCCGACCTCGAAGTCGACGCCTTTCTCAAGCGCGAGCTGCAGGCGCTGCTGCCCGCCGCCGGGTGGCTGTCGGAAGAGACCGCCGATCACCCGGAGCGGCTCGGCAAGGGCCTGTGCTGGCTGGTCGATCCGATCGACGGCACGCGCGATTTCATTCGTGGCCGTCCGGGCTGGGCGGTTTCCGTCGCGCTGGTGAGCGAAGGCAAGCCGCTGCTCGGCACCCTGGTCGCGCCCGCGCGCGACGAGACCTGGAGCGCCACCGCGGGCCAGGGTGCGTGGCGCAACGGCGAGCGGCTGCAAGCGAGCACCCGCGACGAACTGCCCGGCGCCCGCGTCCCGGCGGATTCGCTGCCGAAGGAGGACCGCGACCTGGCGATGGTTGCCAAGCCCAACTCGATCGCGCTGCGGATAGCGATGGTTGCGTCCGGCGAGGCCGACCTCGTCGCCACGCTGCGCTGGGGCTACGAATGGGACGTCGCCGCCGCGGCGCTGATCGCCCGCGAGGCCGGCGCCGCGGTCAGCGACGCGTTCGGCAAACCGCTGGCCTACAACAAGCGCGACCCGCGCGCCTTCGGCCTGCTGGTCTGCGCGCCGGCAATTCACCAGGCCGCCATCGAGCGGCTGGCCGAGCGGGCGCGGGAATTCGTCAAGCGCGGCAGGTAGGCCGTCTTCGAAGCAGGCGCTTCGCCTCGCAGCCCAATTCTGCTAGCTGCCGAGCGATAATGGCCCCGTTCCCCTGGTTCGACCTTGCCATCCTCGCCGGGCTGATCCTCGTCAACGGGGTGTTCTCGATGTCGGAGCTGGCGATCGTCTCGGCCCGCACC
>JANWHA010000104.1 GCA_025450635.1 Croceibacterium sp.
CGAAGCGGATGCCCTCGCGGCCGAGGCCGGAGTCCTTGACCCCGCCATAAGGCATGTTGTCGACGCGGTAAGAGGAGACGTCGTTCACAACGACGCCGCCGACGTCGAGGCGGTCCCACGCGTCGAGCACCTTGTGGATGTCACGCGTAAAGATGCCGGCCTGCAGGCCGAACTTCGAGTTATTGACCTCGTCGAGCGCTTGCTCCCAGTGGGAAAACTTCGCCAGGTTGGCGAGCGGGCCGAACGCCTCTTCCTTGTTGGCGGCGCAGACCTGGGGCACGTTCTCGAGCAGCGTCGCCTCGAGCATCGCGCCTTCCAGCTTGCCGCCGCACAGCAGCGTCGCGCCGTCGGCAACCGCGGCGTCGATCCAGCCCTTGAGGCGCTTGGCCTCTTTTTCCGAGATCATCGGGCCGATGAAGGTGTTGCGATCTTTCGGGTCGCCGGCGACCAGCGTCTTGGTCTTGGCGACCAGCATGTCCCTGAACTTGTCGTAGATGCTCTCATGGATCAGGATGCGCTGCACGCCGATGCAGCTCTGGCCCGACTGGTAGAAAGCGCCGAACACGATCCGCTCGAGCGCGTGGTCGAGGTCGGCGTCCTTGTCGACCACCACTGCCGCGTTCCCGCCGAGCTCGAGCACGACCTTCTTCTTGCCCGCCTTGGCCTTGAGCGCCCAGCCGACCGCCGGCGAGCCCGTGAAGCTCAAGAGCTTGAGCCGCTCGTCTTCGGTGAACATGTCGGCCCCGTCGCGGTGCGCGGGGAGGATCGAGAACGCGCCTTTGGGCAGGACATCGCACTCGGCGAGCACCTCGCCCATGATGATGGCGCCGAGCGGCGTCAGGCTGGCCGGCTTCATCACGAATGGGCAGCCCATCGCGATCGCCGGGGCGATCTTGTGCGCGGCGAGGTTGAGGGGGAAGTTGAACGGCGAAATGAAGCTGCACGGCCCGATCGGCACCCGCCGCCAGATGCCCATGTAGCCCTTCGCCCGCGCCGACACGTCGAGCGGCTGGACCTCGCCGTAATTGCGCGTCGCTTCCTCGGCGGCAATGCGGAAGGTGTCGATCAGTCGCGTGACCTCGCCCTCGGAATCGCGGATCGGCTTGCCCGCCTCGACGCACAGCGCATAGGCAAGCTCGTCGAAGCGCTCCTGGAAACGGCCGACGCAGTGCTGCAGCACGTCGCGCTTCTCGTAGCTCGCCAGCTTGGCCATCGGCTCTGCCGCGCGCACCGCGCCCTCGATCGCCTGGCCGATCACTTCCGGCGTCGCCAGCGCGGTGCGAAAGGCGACCTCGCCGGTGAACTTGTCGGTCACCTCGAGGTCGGCGTTCGGCTGCGCCGCCTTGTTGTTGAGGTACAGCGGGTAGGTGTCTTTCAATTTGACCATCATTCACTCCTGATTTCCGGCGAAAGCCGGAATCCGGGGCCGCACGCGCAACGTTTCGGCTGGCCGCCCTGGGCTCCGGCATTCGCCGGAGCTCACACGTCTTTTACAAGGCCTTGCTCAGCTCTTTGATGTCCTTGTTCAAAATCTGGTCGTTCTCCGAATAATCGACCGGGCAATCGACCAGGTGCACGCCGGGCGTGTCGCGGCACTCGGCCAGAATTTCCCGCAAGTGCGCGCTGCTTTCCGCGCGGTGGCCCTTGGCCCCGTAGCTCTCGGCGTACTTGACGAAATCGGGGTTGCCGTAAGTCAGGCCCCAGTCCTTGAAGCCCATGTTGGCCTGCTTCCAGCGGATCATGCCGTAGGAATCGTCGCGCAGGATCAGCACCGTCAGGTTGAGGCCGAGGCGGACCGCGGTCTCCATCTCCTGGCTGTTCATCATGAAGCCGCCGTCGCCGCAGATCGCCATCACCTTGCGCTCGGGATAGAGCATCGCGCTCATCATCGCGCTCGGCAGGCCTGCGCCCATCGTCGCCAGCGCGTTGTCGAGCAGCACGGTGTTGGGCAGGTAAGCGCAGTAACCGCGGGCGAACCAGATCTTGTACACCCCGTTGTCGAGGCAGATGATCCCGTCTTCCGGCATGCACTCGCGCACCTGTTTGACAAGATGGGGCGGGAACACCGGGAAGCGCTCGTCGGCCGCGAGCTTGTCGGTGTGGTCGACCTCGCCCTTGCGGTAGGCGAGCATGTGGTCGAACTTCCACTTGCCCTGCGGGACGATGTCTTCCTTCATCTGCCACACGGCGTTGGCAATGTCGCCGATCACCTCGATCTGCGGGAAATAGACCGGGTCAACCTCGGCGGTGCGGGTGGAGACGTGGATCACTTGCGGCCCACCCTCGCGCATGAAGAACGGCGGCTTCTCGATCACGTCGTGGCCGACGTTGATGATCACGTCGGCATCCTCCACCGCGCGGTGGACGAAATCCCCCGCCGACAGCGCCGCGCAGCCGAGGAACTGCGGATGGCGCTCGTCGATCACGCCCTTGCCCATCTGGGTGGTCAGGAACGGGATGCCGGTCTTCTCGACGAACTGGCGGAGCATGCGGCCGGTCATCTTGCGGTTGGCGCCCGCGCCGATGACGAGGATCGGCGCCTTCGCCTGCTCGATCGCGTGGACCGCCTGGCGCACCGCCTTGGGCTCGGCCGAGGGGCGGCGGGCGATCGAGCGCGGGATCGGGTGCGAGCCGGTGTGCTCGTCGGCGATGTCCTCCGGCAGCTCGAGATGGACCGCACCGGGCTTTTCTTCCTCGGCCAGGCGGAACGCCTCGCGGATGCGGCTCGGGATGTTGTCGGCCGAGGCGAGCTGGTGGGCGTACTTGGTGATCGGCCCCATCATCGCGACCACGTCGAGAATCTGGAACCGGCCCTGCTTCGATTTCCTGATCGGCTTCTGGCCGGTGATCATCAGCATCGGCATTCCGCCGAGCTGGGCATAGGCCGCGGCGGTGACGAAGTTGGTCGCCCCCGGGCCCAGCGTCGCCATGCACACGCCGGTCTTGCCGGTGTGGCGGCCGTACGTCGCGGCCATGAAGCCGGCGCCCTGCTCGTGCCGGGTCAGCACCAGCTGGATCTGCTTCGAGCGCGACAGCGAGTCGAGCAGGTCGAGGTTTTCCTCGCCCGGAACCCCGAACAGGTATTCCACGCCTTCGCGTTCGAGGCATTCGACGAACAGATCGGATGCCTTGGTTGTCCCGTCGCCCATGACTCGCATTCTCCCCCTGCGCCCCGGAATTCACCGGCCTATCAAATGGCCAGCGCCGCGTCACCCGTCAAAGACCTAACCCCAGGCTTGCCGCCGCCGAGCGCAACTCGTCGGCGTGCGATGGGTTAGCCGCCACCGCGCTCGCCAGCGCGGCCTTTGCGTCGGCCTCGCGGCCGAGCTGGCTATAGCTGCGCATCAGCATCACCCAGCCATCCACGTTCGTGGGATCGCTCTTCATTTTCTCTGCCAACTGCGCGACCATCCCTTCCGCCATCGCCTGCTGCTGGCTCGGCGGCAGGGAGGAAGCGGCTGCGAGCTGGTCCTGCGTCGGGCCCGGAATGGCCATGCCGCCGGCCGGTTGCGCGGCGGGCCGATTGGCCGTCGCCGCGGCGATCTGTTTTGCCACCTCGATCTTGTTGATCTTGCCGATCTGCTCGATCGTGCGCTGCAGGTCGTTGTCCCACGGGGCGCCGGCCGGCGTGTCCTTCAGCAGCGCCAGCCAGTCGGCGATCGCGCCCTGGTGGTCGCCCTTGAGGTCCTTCTCGACCGCCAGGAAATAGCGCGCGCGGGGGTCCTTGGGATCGAGCGCCACCGCCCTCTTGAAGGCGTCGAGCGCGGCGGGGGGCATCGGGTCGTGCTCGCTCGCCATCACCCGCGCCTCGCCGAGCGACGACCACAGCACCGCGTTGCCGGGGCTGATCTGGGCGGCGTGCTGATAGGCGTTCACCGCCTCCGCGTAATTGCCGGCATCGAACTGGGCGAAGCCGAGTTGCTGCCAGGCGCCGGCGTCGTCGGGCGCCGATTTCGCGTGCTGCTGGAGATCGGCAATCGAACCGGAGGCGGACGCCGCGGCGGCGGGCGGCGAAGCGCCGCGACGGTCGGCGGCAACGATGCGGTAGCCGATGGCTCCGGCGGCGATGGCCACGGCAACGATCGCGGCAATTCCGCTGCGCCCGATGCGAATGGTCATTGCAGCACCTCCCCACGCCCCATTTGTTTGGGAATAGCAACTCGTTGGATTAGTTCAAACGGGTCTGGCAGTTTTCGTTCACCTGCTTATGATGGGGCGCGAGGGGGACCGGGGGTGGCATCCGAGGCGTCTGACAAAGTCCGCGTAGCGATTATCGGCTCGGGCCCGGCGGGTCTCAGCGCCGCCGGTCGCGCGGCCGCGCTCGGCATGAGCCACGTGCTGCTCGAGAAGACCGGCCACCTGTCCGATACGATTTACAAGTACCAGAAGGGCAAGCACGTCATGGCGACGCCCAGCAACCTGGTGCTGCGCAGCGACCTCGATTTCGACGCCGGCAAGCGCGAGGCGATCCTCGGTACGTGGGACGAGCAGGCCGCGGCCGGCAAGGTCAACGTCAAGTACAATGCCGAAGCCAAGTCGATCGTCGGGACGGGCGACGTCGTCTCGACGATGGAGATTTCCTCGCGGGCGCGCGACGGCACTGTGACCACGCGCCAGATCGAGCGGCGCGCGCCGCCTTACCTGATCACCTTAACCAGCGGGGAAACGATCCTCGCCGACGCGGTGATCCTCGCCATCGGCACGCAGGGCAACCCCAACCTGATGCGTTGCCCTGGCGCCGACCTGCCCCACGTCCAGTACCAGCTCGACGACCCCGGCGAATATGTCGACGAGCACATCGTCATCGTCGGCACCGGCGACGCCGGCATCGAGAACGCCCGCGGCCTGGCCGAAGACCCGGCACAGAACAACACCGTCAGCATCCTCAACCGGGGCACCGACTTCGCCACCGCCAAGGACGCCAACGTCAAGGCGCTGACGGCCGACAACGACGCCGGCAAGCTGACCATCCGCTTCGAATCCGAAACCGCGGCGATCGAGCCCGGCTGGATCACCCTGTCGACCCGCGACGGCGAACAGAAGATCCGCTGCGACCGCATCATCGCCCGCATCGGCTCGGCGCCCCCGCGCGCCTTCGTCGAAGGTTGCGGTGTCGAGTTCAGCAGCAACGACCGGCTGGCCTTTCCCAAGCTCTCGCCGCAATTCGAATCGACCGCGCCCGGCATCTTCGTGATCGGCGCGCTGGCGGGCTACCCGCTGATCAAGCACTGCATGAACCAGGGCTACGACGTCATCGAGTTCATCAACGGCAACACCTCGCTGAAGCCCGCCGACGAGCCGATCTTCGAAGGCAAGTTCGCCAGCCTGCCCGGCGGGCGCAGCGTGGCCGAGTGGCTCGAGCATCTGCGCGAGCGGGTCACCATCCTCCAGGGGATGAGCCCGCTGCAGATGCGCGAGTTCATGCTCGACAGCGACGTCCACTACTACCGGGCGGGCGAAGTGATCTTCACGCGTAACGATCCGGGCTCGTCGTTGTTCGGGATTGCCGACGGCTCGGTGCTGGTCGAGGTGGACCCCGGCAACCCCGAGATAACCGTGCCGATCGAGCAGGGCTCGATCTTCGGCGAGGTCGGCCTGATCTCCGGCCGCCGCCGCGGAGCGACGATCCGCGCCGCCGAGCCGACCGTGTGCGTCGAACTGTCGCGCAACGCCGCCCTCAAGCTGATCGCCACCGTGCCGAGCGCGGGCCGGGCGGTGAACCGCATCGCCATCGAGCGCCAGCTGCTGCAGATGTTCGGCTCCGGCCTGACCAAGGACGATGTGGCCGAACTGGTCGAGGCCGCCGAGGTCAAGGATGTGCGCGCGGGCCAGGTCGTCATCAAGGAAGGCGACGACGACAAGGACATCTACGTCATCCGCCGCGGCTCGATGATCGTCGAGAAGGACATCGGCGGGCGGCCGGTGTTCCTCTCCTACCTCCCCGCCGGATCCTACTTCGGCGAGATGGCGGTGATCGACGGGTCCAAGCGCACCGCGACGGTCAAGGCGGCCATCAAGGCCGAGCTGGTGCGGCTGCCCGGCAATGCCTTCACCGCGCTGCTCGAGCGCAAGCCGCGCCTGCGCGAAAAAGCGCTGGCCGACATGGCCAGCCGGCGCCAGGTCAACGCCTTCATCGAAAGCCGCAAGGACAGCTTCGGCGGCGCGGTCGACCTCTATTCCGAAACCGCGCAGTTCCTGGTCGACAACGGCATCGGCGAGGCGACCGACGTGCTGCTGATCGACGAGACGCTGTGCGTCGGCTGCGACAATTGCGAGAAGGCTTGCGCCGACAGCCACGAAGGCCTCAGCCGGCTCGATCGCGAGGCCGGGCGGACCTATGCCCATCTCCATGTGCCGACTTCGTGCCGGCACTGCGAGCACCCGCATTGCATGGCCGACTGCCCGCCGAACGCGATCAAGCGCGGTCCCGACGGCGAGGTGTTCATCGACGACACCTGCATCGGCTGCGGCAACTGCCAGCGCAATTGCCCCTATGGCGTGATCCGGCTCGACGCCAAGCCCCCGCCGAAGCCTTCGCTGCTCTCGTGGCTGATGTTCGGCACCGGCCCCGGCCCGGGCGAGGCAAGCTATGATTGGCGCAAGAAGCACGGCGACAAGGACGCCGGCAAGTTCGCCATCAAGTGCGACATGTGCTCCGGCATCGACGGCGGCCCGGCATGCGTGCGCGCCTGCCCGACCGGCGCCGCGATCCGCGTGGGCCCGGAAAAATTCCTCACCTTCACCAAACTGGCCGAGGACGCCGACTAATGGCGACCGCGCCGTCGAGCAAATACGCGGCGGACGAA
>JANWHA010000105.1 GCA_025450635.1 Croceibacterium sp.
GCGCAAGAAGCACGGCGACAAGGACGCCGGCAAGTTCGCCATCAAGTGCGACATGTGCGCAGGGATAGACGGCGGCCCGGCGTGCGTGCGCGCCTGCCCGACCGGCGCGGCGATCCGCGTCGGGCCGGAGAAGTTCCTCACCTTTACCAAGCTCGTCGAGGACGCCGATTGATGGCGAGCGTGGCGGGCAGGAAATACGCGGCCGACGAGCGGCGGCGCGATTCCGACCACGAGAGCTTCCTCGTCCATCGGCGGATGCGCTGGTTCAAGATTGCGGTCGCCATCTCGATCATCGCGATCCTCGGCTACGCCCTCGCCGACGTGAAGCCGCGGCCAAACGGCGGCAGCTGGTACGGCTACATCCTCGGCACGATCGGCGCGCTGCTGATCGTGTGGCTGTCGTTGCTCGGCATCCGCAAGCGGGCGATGACCGCGGGGCGCTGGTCGCTCAAGGCATGGACCAGCGCGCACGTCTATCTCGGCCTGTCGCTGATCGTCATCGCCACGCTGCACACCGGCTTCCAGTTCGGCTGGAACGTTCACACGCTGGCCTATGGGCTGATGCTGCTGGTCATTTTCTCCGGCATCTACGGGATCGTCGTCTATTCGATGCTGCCGACCTCGCTCAGCAACAATCGCCGCGAGATGACCAAGCGCGAGATGGTCGAATCCCTCGCCGCGATCGACCGCCAGCTCGAGCATGCCGCCCAGCCGCTCGGGCGCGAGGAGGCGGACCTGGTGATCGCCGCCCTGGAGCAGGACCCGTTCGGCTATGGCGTGTGGACGCGCCTCTCCGGCCACTATCGCAACAGCCGCACGGAAGCGGCGATCGCGGCCTTCTCCGATGTCCGCAACAAGAGCGAGGCCGAGGACCGCGTCCGCGCCCTGCTCGGCAAGCGCATCGCCCAGTTGCAGCAAATCCGCCGGCATTTGCGGCTGAAGGCGATGCTCGAGGTCTGGCTGTACATCCATGTGCCGGCGACGATCGCCCTGCTCGGGGCGCTGACGGCGCATATCGTCAGCGTGTTCTACTACTGGTAGCGCGGCGATGACCTTCCGCGTCCGCACCATCGACCAGACCGCCGCCGGGCGCGAGATCGTCCGCGAGCGCGAGATCGCCAAGGACACGATCACCATCGGCCGCGCGGCCGAGAACGACATTCCCCTGCCCGACCTGGCGATCGAACAGCGCCACGTCAGCGTGAGCCAGACGCCGAGCGGCCAGCTCAAGGTCGAGGCGCTCGGCACGCTCGGCTTCACCGTCGACGGACGCACCACCAAGAGCGCGACGCTGTCGCCGCGCGAGGGGTCGGAACTCGCCCTCGGTTCGTACCGCCTCGAATTCACCTCGGCCAGCGACGGCGCCATCGCGGTCACCGTCCGCAGCGCGGAAGGCCACGACGATCACGCCAAGGACGCGCTGCGCGGCTTCGCGCTGGCGAGCGTGCTGCCGGGCAAGCGCGCGGTCGCCTGGGCGGCGCTCGCGGTGATCGTCATCGCCTTCCTCGCGGTGCCGATCTACACGCATCTGACGCGCACGCCGGCGAAGCCGAGCATCGATCAGCGCGGTCAGGTGCTGATGGATGCCAGCTGGTCGCCCGGCCCACTCAGCGCCGTGCACCATTCGCTCGAGAAGAATTGCGAGGCCTGCCACGTGAAGGCCTTCGTCGCGGTGCGCGACAACGCCTGCCTCGCTTGCCACAAGGACATCGGCGACCACGCCGCCCACGCCAGGCTGATTGCCGCGCGCGGCCCGATGAGCTGGGGCGCCGGCTTCCAGCGGGCGGTCGCCAACGTATTCAACAAGCCCGGCCCCGGCGCGTGCACCGATTGCCACATCGAGCACCAGGGCAGCGGGCCCATGCCTTCGACCCGGCAGGAATTCTGCGCCGATTGCCACGGCACGCTCGATCAGCGGCTGAAGGACACGACGATCGGCGACGCGTCCGACTTCGGCAAGGTCCATCCTGAATTCGCCGCGCTGATCGACACCGCGCCGAACCAGGCCAAGCCGGTGCGCGTCTCGCTCGCCGCGCATCCGAAGCAGTGGGACGGCCTGCGCTTCCCGCACGATATCCATCTCGACCCGCGCGGCGGCGTCGCCCGAATGGCCATGACCCTGGGCAAGGCGGGCGGCTACGGGGCGCCGCTCGAGTGCGGCAACTGCCATCGCCCGACCGCTGACGGCGTGCGCTTCCTGCCGGTGAACATGGAGCGCGACTGCGAGGCGTGCCACAGCCTGGTCTACGACAAGGTCGGACCGATCTATCGCACCCTGCGCCACGGCGACATCGCGCAGATGCAGGCCGACCTCGTCGCTTCCGATCGTTCGGGCCATGCGCCGATCGTCACCGGCCGCCGCCGTCCGGGTGAATACGCGCCCGGCGGGCTTTACAACAGCAATTTCGCCGGCGGCAGCGGCGTGGTCGGCCGGGCTATGTCGCCCGACGGGGTTTGCGGCGAATGCCACTTCGCCACGCGAACGGGTGGCCGCCTCGGCGTGATGCCGGTGATCCAGCGTTCGCGCTTCTTCGCCCACGGCTGGTTCAGCCACGCCGACCACAAGCAGCAAGCTTGCGCTTCGTGCCATGCGGCCAAGGCGTCGAAAAGCTCGACCGACCTGCTGCTGCCGGGGATCGGCAAGTGCCGTGAATGCCACTTGGGTGAGGATAGCAAGAAGGCGAAGGTCCCCTCGGGCTGCGTGATGTGCCACAGCTATCACCCGCGCGAGGGGGCGCCGGCGACGGCCGAGCTGGTGGCAATGCGGGAGGGCGAGTGAACGGGCGGGTCGTTGGGCGGCACACAGAACCGCGAAAGGGCAGGGGGACCGGGGGATGCTGATCGCGCAGATGACCGATATCCATATCGGTTTCGCGCCCGATGAGACGCCGGAGGAGCTGAACCGGACGCGCTTCCGCGCGACCCTTCGGCGCGTGATCGGAGGCCCCAGCCGGCCCGACATGCTGGTGCTGAGCGGCGACATCACCGACAAGGGCGACGAGGAAAGTTATCACAAAACCCGCGAGTTGCTCGACCGCTGCCCGTTCCCGGTGTGGCCGATGGCCGGCAACCACGACCTTCGCCAAGAGCTGCTGCGCGCGTTTCCGCAGGTCCGGCCCGAGGACGGCTTCGCGCAGTACGTCGTCGAGCAGGAGGGCCTGCGGATCGTGTTCCTCGACACGCTCGACGAAGGCCGCCACGGCGGCGCGTTCTGCGAGCGGCGCCAGGCCTGGCTGAGCGAGCGCCTGGCCGAAGCACCCACAACGCCCACGCTGATCTTCATGCACCACCCGCCAGTCGTCAGCGGCATCGGCTGGATGGACCCCGATCCCGACGAGCCGTGGGTGCAACGCTTCGCTGCGGCCGTGCGCGGGGCGAGGCAGATCGTCGCCATTCATTGCGGCCACCTGCACCGGCCGCTGATGACCACGTTCGAAGGCATCCCGTTAGGCGTCACGCCGTCGGTCGCGCCTCTCGTGGCGATGGACTTGCGGCCGATCGATCCGGACGAGCCCGACGGGCGCGACCTGATCACGACGGAATCGCCCACTTACGCGATGCACCGCTGGGACGGCACAAGCCTCGTCACGCATTACGAACGGGTCAGCCACTGGCGCGTGCTGGCGCACTACACCGAGAACCTGCAGCCGATGATCCGCGACATGTTCGCGGAGAGGTAACTCCTCCCCTCCCGCTTGCGGGAGGGGGATTGCCGGGTTACTTCCCCGCCAGCAGCGGCCCCCGCCCCGGCACCCAGGCGTTCATGTCGGGCTCGTCGCTGACCTTCCACGGCACGCCCTTACTTGTCAGGAACAGCTTTTCCATTTCGTCGCGATGGAACGGGCGTGAGCCGATGCGGCCGAAGATGGCGATCTGGCCGCCGGTCTCGTCCACCGCGCGGTCGCGGTCGAGGCCTTTCGACAGCGCGAGCGCCGGTGACGGGCTTTTGGCCCAGGCGATCAGCTCGGGCTTGGGCGCCGGTGAGAAGCCGTAGAAGTTCGGCTGGCTGTCCGGACTGGTCAGCTGGATCACCTTCAGGCCGTTCGCCCCGTCGGCGACGTAAGCGAACAGCGAGGCGTTGGTCGAGCCGACGATCACGTCCTGCGCGTCGTTCAGCTTTCCGTCGAAGGTGACCATCTGATAGACCTTCGGTGCCTCGGGGTGGAGAACGTCGACGATGGCCAGGCCGTCGTGCCCGTCGGCGACATAGGCGTACGTGCGGGCGACATAGACGCGGCGCGCGTTAGCGAGCGGCAGCGCTGCCGAGGGCAAATACCGCGGCTTGGCGAGGTCGGTCGTGTCGAACAACTCGAGCCCCTTCGCCGTCGTCACCCACAGGTAGCGGAACTGCAGCGCGCTCGCCCGCGGATCGTCAAGCGGGGTGACGCTGGTCACCTGCGGATCGAGGCAGGTCTCGCCCTTCTTCGGATCGACCTCGCACGGCTGCTTGGGCGACCACGGCTTGGGCAGGTGGACCGTCACCAGCGCCTTGTCGGTGACGATGTAGGCATAATCGCCGGCCAGCGTGATGTGCCGCGCCCCCGTGAGCACGCCGCCGGGGTTGAAGGTGAAGGCACGGCTCAGGAAGTTGTTGCGGAACTCGCGGTCGGCCAGCGTATCGACGTTGACCGCGATCAGCCCCTCGTCGGCGTCGGTGACGAAGGCATAGTGATAGACCGGGCTGAACGGCTGCTCGTAATTCAGCTCGCGCAGCTGGGGCGTGTTGCGCGTCGGGGCGATCGACTGGTCGGTGCCGATCGCCATGCAAGTGGCATTCTTCGTCGCCACGTGGGTGTTGTGCCCGAGCGGTGAGAACGGCGCGCTGAGGATCTTCTCCGACACGCCCTTGTTCATGATCGAGGCGACGTCGTACACTTCGAACCCGCCGGTCCCCTGCGCGACGTAGAGATACTCGCCGCGCAGCTGCAGGCAGCCGACCCGGCCAGCCGTGCTCTTGGTCACGTTCTCGAACCGCTCGAGCGGGTGCGTCTCGCCTGAGGCCTTCTTGTCGAGCGTCTCGCCGCGGGTCCAGTCCTTCAGCTCGCGGTGGTTGTCCTCGACGAACTGCTTGTAATAATCGGGGTAAGCGTACTTGTGCAGGTAGCTGCCGAGCACCGCCTGCGGTTCGCTCCATTCGGTCACTCGCACCGCGTCGAGGCCGCCCTGGAGGCCGGTCCAGGCGTTGATCCCGACGAAGTTGACGTAGTTGGTCCCCAGAAGCAGCAGCTGGGCCATGATGGCGTTGTTGTCGTCGTTCTTCGACAAGTGGCAATCGCTGCAGGTCTTGGTCTCCTGCGTGCGCACGGTGTGCGGGAAGTGCGGCGCGAAGGCCTGCGCGGAGAAGCCGATCGCGCTGATCGGCGGCTGCTGGGTGTAGATTCGTTCGCGGTTGATGTTGGTCGATGACAGCACCAGCGCCGAGCTGCTTCGCACCGGGGCAATCTCGTGCCCTTTGGTGTTCTCGTGGATGCCAAGCTGGAACATGTCGTCGCGCGCGACCTGCGGGTTATAGGTCGCGAAGTTGCGTGTCTCCTCGCCTTCGTAGTGGCGGCTGTCGGTCTTCCAGGTGGCCTCGTTCGGCAAGTGGCAGCCGCCGCAGCTGGTGGTCCACGAGAGGTGGCATGAGAAGCAGGCCATCTCGCCATCCTTGTGCGCGCGCTGGTCGGGGGCGATGCCGGGTCCGAAGGCGAACTTGCCGTCCTCCGCGCCGTCGATGCTCATCAGCTTGGCGCGCGCGGCCTTGGCGTTGAAGTGCGGGCTGGTCGGATCGACACTGTCCTTGACCAGGCTGACCGGCCATTCGAGCTTGGGATCGACCACCGAGCGCTGGATCAGCTCTTTCCTGCCCATGCTGTCGTAAGTCCACTCGAACCGCCGCTTGCCGTCGGGATTGCGCAGCAGCGACAGGTCGTGCCCGTTGGGCGGCGCCGCCGGTCCGCTGGTGCGCAGCGTCGGGTAGGCATCGACAGTGCCGTGGCAGTCCTTGCAGCCGATCTCGATCGCGCTCGCCACCTCGCTGTAGATCAGACCGCTGCCGTGGCTATCCTGCTCGAAGTGGCAGTCGGCGCACTGCATGCCCTTCTCGGCATGGATGTCCATCAGGTGCACCGCCTTGCCCGGATTGGTGCCCGGCTGGACGAACTCGCCCTCGCCCTTCTTGCGCCATTTCTCGGGGTCGTCGTGGCTTACGATATGGGCGGTGTCGGTGCCCCAGGTGGCCATGTTGCCCTCGGCGTCGAGCAGGTTGCCGACGCGGTCGTGCTTGAACACCCCGCGGAAATTCCAGCCGTGGCCGTGATAGTCGGCGAACTGCGTGTCCTTGAGCTTGGGATTGAGCTCGTGGACGTTGCGCAGGAAATCGAGATCGGCCCAGTTGCCGCGCGGCGAGGCGCCTTCGGGGTTGCGATTGAGCACCTTCAGCGTTTCGTCCGCCGTCGGGTACTTCTGCTGCTTGGGCCACATGAACGGGGCGTCCGCCTCGTAATCCCACATCGTGTAGCCGAGGAACGAATTCAGGAAGATGTTCGGCTGGTGCATGTGGCAGGTCATGCACTGCGAGGTCGGGATCGAGCGGGTGAACACGTGCTGCAGCGGGTGCCCGCTTTCGCCGCCGAGCTCGCCCGGCTGGCGCAGCGAGCCATGGTCGGTGGCAATCGTCGGATCGACCGTCATCGTCTGGCCGTCGCGCCCGTCGGCAGCATAAGTCAGGCTGTGCGTGGGCTGGCGGTCGTTGGCGTAGATCACATGGCAACCCGCGCAGCCCGACTGGCGATAGTCGCCCGGCTGGTCGTTGGTGCCCATGAACCACATGTAGGGATCGTTGAGGCGCGTCTTGTGCAGGTTGAGCACGGCGATCGCGATCCGCAGGCCGGTGCCGGGGCCGCGGTTCGACTGCTTGAGGTCGGGCCGGCCGGGCTCCTCGAGCTTCTGGATGCTGCCGCTGTCGTTGGGCAGGCCGATCTCGGCGAACGAGGAGTTGATGGTCCGCCCGCCGCCCTCGAACACCCGGAACACGTCGGACGGCGGGACCACCTGCCAGGTCGGCAGCGGATAGAGCTTGGCCAACGCGCCGCGCGCCTTCTGTTTGTCGGTCACGGTGCCCGGCGGATTGCCGGCGCTGAGGATCGCCGCCGGCTTGCCGTCGCGAGTGTACTGCTCGCCCAGCGCCGCGGATTTGAACGGCAGCACCCCGTTATTGTAGGCGCCTGCCGCCCAGAACATCGCCGCGTTGGCCATCAGCGAACGTTCCGCCGCCTCGATCTGCTTGATGTGGCACGCCCCGCAGGCCTCGCGCGCGACGCGATAGTCGCTCGGGTTGACGAAGCGGATGAACTCCGGCGCCTCCTTGTTGAGCAGCGTGTAGCCTTCCTTCGGATTGGCCGAATCCGGGAAGTGCCACGCCGCCGGGTAGCGCGGCAGCACGTGCGCCTTGTCGCGAGCCGCGACGTACGTCGGGTCATTGTGGGCCAGCTTGGCATCGCCGATCACGCTCGCGTCGCCGCCGTGGCAGTCGGTGCAGCCGAGGCGCACCGCCGGTGTCGTGTGCATCGTCGCGGCGTCGCTGGCGGTGTGGCACGAGACGCAACCGGCCGACTTCGCTTGCATGTCGGCGGCGGTTTCCTGCTCGGGTGCGGCTGGTGCGGTGACATAGTGGCGCGCGACCGGCTTTTCGCCTTCCGACGCGCTCAGGTGCGCGGATCCGGCTAAGCCCAAGGCCAGCAGCAGCAGCGAAACGAGCGCAAGGAGCCGATTGCGGGCCATCAGTAGGTCACGATCACGTTGGCGAGGATGGAGACATAGGTCCGGTTCCGCTCCACGCTGTCGAACAGGTCGCGGAAGCCGCTTCCGGCGACAAGCGCGGCAGCCGAAAGGCGCGCCACGATATTCTGCGTCGCCTTCGGGCGATAGATGGCGGCTGCCGAAAGGTCCCAGCCGATATCCCGCGGGATGCTGCCTTCGTTGCGCAGCGTCTGCAGCACCTGTGTGTTCTCGAACCACAAATGGTTGGCGTTGGCCGAAACGCGCAGCTGCGGCAGCACGTCGAAATCGGCGCCGGCACCGACGAGCTCGCTGCCCGGATTGTTGAAGTTCGACTGCCCCTCGTCCTTCGACGAGCGCAGGTCATTCAGCATGCCGTTGCGGCCGCTGATCGAGATCACCCGGCCGCCGCCGGCGAACGGGATCGCCTGGCGAATCCAGTAGCTGGTGTCGGCCCCGGCGAAAACCGGGTTCTCGACGATCGCGTCGAAGCCGGTCTCGGTATTGTCGTAAGGATGGCCGTCCCCGCTGGCATAAGCGCCGGACAGGCGGAAGCGCATCCAGTTGTGGTCGTAGCTGAGCTCGGCAGCGGCGAAGAACGCGCGGATATTCGCGGGGCGGCTGGTGAAGATGCTGTTCCGGTCCTGCCCCAACGCGCCGTAGACGCTGGCGGTCAGGTTGAGCCGGCCGATGTGCCCGTCGGCGTTGTAGCCGAGGTAGAACACGTCGTAATCGCGCCCGCGCAGGTTACCGATCAGCGCCGGCCGGACCGGGAAGCCGTTGGTATCGATGTGGATCGAGTTCCCCTCGCGGTTGCGGTTGTAGACCAGCGTCACCTGGCTGGTCAGCGCGGGGATCAGGAAATCCTGGCGATAGGCGTTGGCGACGAACACCCAATCGTCGCGCGGGCTCTGCAGCACCGCGTTGAGGCCGCTGTTGGTGTCCTTCTCCAGGCGCCAGAACGCCGCGAGGTTGTACTGGAAGCGGTTGTCGTCGCGGTCGCCGAACAGGCGCACACCGAGCTGCTCGTCGTTGAACAGGAAGCCGCGGAAATCGGACTGGAACGGCTGGATGCCGACGCGCACCGAGTCGAAGTCGTAGCGCGCCGAGACGTTGCGGATGTGGTAATCGACGAACGCTTCCTGCACGCCGATGAATTCGTCGAAGCGGTGAGTCGGCTCGGTCGGACGGACGTCGAGCACGCGCTTTTCGGGCACGTTGGCGTAGTTGAAGTTGAACGCCAGGGTCAGCTTGTATTCGATCTCCGGCGGCTTGAACGCGGTACTGCCCTTGGTCAGCGCGGCGCCGACGATGAAGGTCTGCGAGGCGAAATAGCTCGCATCCTTGCCGAACACGTCGATGCTGTGCGGGCGGTGAGTGGTCTGCACGCCGACCGGAATCGGGAAGGTGCGCGGTTCGAACACGCTATCGCTGACCGCGTTGAGGGTGAAGAACCAGTCGTCACCCTTGATCGGCAGCCACGGCACCTTGGCCCGGTCGATCGGCCGGTCGCCCTTGAGCGTATTCTGGTTGTAGGGGTCGTTCCAGTGCTCGGTGACGAGGCCGAGCGACTGGATCAGCCGCCAGCGGTCGGGGACCGGGATCTGGTCGGTCGGAAAGGCCTCCGGGGGCGGCGCGCGCACCGCCCCCGGATTGTCTTGCGTCACCGGCGGCGGCAGCGGCTCGACGTACCCCGGGCGGCGACGCCCCTGGATCACGCCGTTGTCCACCGGCGGGGGAGCGGAGTCCTGGTCCTGCGGCTGGTCCGAGGCCGGCTGCTTCGCCTGCTCCGGCGGCGGGTCGGATGCCGGCTGCGGCGAGGATGCCTGCAGCGCGAGCGAGATGAGGTACGCCGCGCTCATCTACAGCCCTTGGCAGACGTTTTGCTCGCTGGTGTCGAGGAACGGCGCGAATGGGCAGTTCACGTATCGCAATCGCACGCTGCTGCCGTTGACCTGAACGACGATGTTGTCGGCGCGGATGCCCACCGGCGCATTACCGATGGTGCCCACCTGCACGCCGGCGTTGTTGAGTCCGAGGAAGCTGATCATGTCGTCCTGGTCGATGCCGTCGCCGGACACGCCGATGCCGCCAACGAGGGTCCCGCCGCGATAGATTGGCACCGAGCCGGGAAAGATCTGGATGCCGTTCTGAAGGCGCTTCTGGCCCGGCGCGGCGTCCGGCAGCGCGGTGCACTGGTGAGGCGTATCGGTCGCGCTGGCCCCGCTAACGTAGCCCAGGTGCTGGGCGACGTTGCCGATCACCAGGGCCGACTGCAGGCCGGTGGTGAACGGGTTCCATTGCGCGATAGGACGCGACAGCGGCCCGTTCGGCGTGCCAACCTGGCCGTCTGGGAAATAGGGCCGCGACAAGTTGCCGCCCGAGCGGTCGGCGAAGGCGTAAGTGCCGGTCAGCGCGTTCGGATCGTTGAGGAAGGCACGAACCTTGCCGACGAACGCCCGCACGTCGGGGCTCGGGTTGGCCAGCAGGTCGCTGGCCGCATGCGGGCCGGAAAAGAACGTCGCCGTGCGCGCCTTCTGCAGGCTGACGTCGGTGCCGAAGATCGGCGCGTCCGGCGCGCGAACGATGCCGAGCACTTGCCCGTGCGTGTCGACCACCGACATCGAGACCTCGGCCCGGCTGTCGAGCGGCTGGCGGATCTGCGCCCGGGCGTGCGACATCACCTTGAAGGCCTGCTCCAGCACCGCGCGCACTTCCGCCGCGGTGAGCGGCTGGGCGACATCGCCGGCATCGGTGCCGCCGCGGATCGGGAACCGGTCGGCGCCGTTGCCGTCGCTGAGCACGAACGCGTCGCGGTTGGAGAACTCCGCCGCAGTGGACGGGCGAATGCCCGAGGCTTCGGTGCCGTAAGCCGTGCCCGCGAGCAGCGAAGTGCCCGAATAGTAGCCCTTGAGCGGAACCAACGCGCCCAGCGCCGGCGCGGTCATGGCGTAAGTGGCGCTCGAGTTGTCGAAGATGTTGGCGTAACTGGCGTCCGAATAGCGCAGCTGGGTGCCGTCGACATATATATGATCGGCGCGGATCGCCTCGGGCGCTTCGAAGCCGACGGTGCCGGCCAGCGCGATCGGCTCGTCGATGTCCTGGTCGACATCGAGCACGTTGGGATCGAAACCGTACTTGCCGTCGGCCATCACCCCGACGGCGCCGACGAGGACGCCGTTCTTGTACAGCGGGAAGCCGCCTGGGTCGGCGGATAGGCCAAGCGGCGAGCGCTTGGGCCCGATCAGCGGGCCCGCCCCCACCATGCCGAGCCGGGTGTTGAGGTCCGAGCACGGCAGCTGGCTGAACTGCACGCCGAACAGCGGCCCGCTCTCCAGCCCGACGGTGCTCGGCGCGGGCGGGAAGTTCTGCTGCACGATCATGCTCGCGGTGCGCGAGGAGAACGCGTTGCCGCCGCTCGACAGGTAGGCGCCTGTGATCGCCTTGGCGACGGCGGCGACTTCGGCCGGCACATCGAGGCCCTGCGCGTCGATATCGTCGCCGTTCGGCGCATCGGTGATGTGCGCGGTCGCCGGCGCGCCGGTCATGCGGAACAGCGCCAGCACGTTGCCGACCCGGTCGACCACGGCGATCACCGCCGGATTGCCCTGCTCCTTGGCCTGTGCGGCGGCGCGGGCGACGATCCTGCCAACCTCCGCCGTGCTGAGCGACTCCTGCGCCGGAGCGGTGTAAACGGTGCTCGAGCCGCCACCGGACGTTCCGCCGCCGCCGCTGGACGTGCCACCACCGGCCGGGGCGCTCGATCCACCCCCGCCGCCGCAGGCCGAGAGGATTACGGCGAACATCAGCGCCGCCGCCCTGCCCCAGGGGCGCGTCATCGCAGCGCCTCTATACTGTGCGCTGCGCTCGCCAGCGCGGCGCGGAATTGCGGCGGGTTATAGGTCTGCGGGCTGCGCACGGCCGCGTAAGCCTGGTTGATGTTCGCGCGGATGCCGGCGGCCGCGCCGACCGTCACGCCGCCTTCGCGGACCATCGCGTTGAGCAGGGTATCGACCGCCATCACCGCTTGCGCCGAGCCTTCGTAATCGGTGAAGCGCGGCTCGGTCGTCTTGTCGGCAATCGCGGCAATGACGCGGAACGCATCGTCGTTGCCGTAGCCGCCCCGCGCCAGCGCGTCCGACAGCGCGCCAGCCGACGCGCCCAGCCGCCTCGCGGCGGCCACGGCCGGCTCGCGGCCCTGGCTCATCGCGCGGTGGAAGTCCCGGCTCGCCGCATCGAACCCGGCCGCCTGGCCCGGCGCCAGCACCCGCGCCGCGGTGGACAGCATGATCATGTTCTCATCGTTGTAAGGCGGCATGGAAAACGGGATCGGCCGCCCGGGATTGGTCTCGAATGTCAGCTTGCGCTCGGGACCGTCGGTGATCGGGCGGTGGCAACTGTGGCAGTCGAAGAAATAGAATTCGGGGAACACGCCCCACGTGCCGCGGTCGGGCCGGGCGAACAGGTCGACCGAGCGGCGGACGGCTTCCGCCTGGCCGACGGCCCACAGCCGCACGCTGCTCGGCCGGCCCTTGCGCGCGACGTAATCACCGTCGATGTCGTAATGCTGCTGCAGGGCCGAGAACAGGTCGAGCTCGAACGAGATGCGCGGGTGGCCCGCGGCCATCAGCCGGTGAGTGACGAACTGCCCGTTGGCGGCGCTGCCGAAGTGGCAGTCGAGGCACACGCGGGCGCGGATTTGCGGCTGGTCGAGCGGGACCATGCCGGCGGCGACGTTCGCCGAATGCGTGCCACCGACCGCGTAATGGCTGGCGATCCAGCCGGAGGCGGGTCCGTGGCAAGCCTCGCAGCCCACGCCGTCGGAGATCTGGAACCGCGGCCCGCGCTCGCCCCGTGTCGGGGTCGCGTGGCAACCGAGGCATTCGGCGGCCCGCGTCGGTTCGCCCAGCCCCAGGCTGGCGGCGATCTGGCGACCGCGCGCGCTGTCGAGCACGGCAAAGGCGCGGCTGTGCGCGCCGCTGGGCGAGGAGGGTTCCTGCCACAGCGCGATTTCGTCCTGGCGGACTTCCTTGCCGTTGCCCTCCGCGCGGCCGTGGCACGTCGAGCCGGCGCAAGAAGCAACGCCTTCGTAGACCACTGGTCCTTGCGCCTCGGCGCTCGTCGTCACAGGCGCGCCCGCGAGCGCCAGGAGCAACAGGGCCAGCAGTCGCGGCAGGAGCCGGACGGCCGTAACCCTCACTCAGTCCCCTCCCTTCTTGTCCGAACAACGCTTGTCGTCCGCATTGTCAGAGCAACCACTTATCCAAAGATCGTCGTTACCGACACCCGTAATCGGCTCATCGACCAGAGGCGGGGTGATCAGCGGGGCGTTGGCGGCGAGCGAGAACAGCTCGCTGTTGAACACCTGGCCGGTCGGGTGATCGAGCGGGCTGGTCAGGTCGTTGTCGGTGGGGTTCGTCACCGGCGGCAGTTGCGGGGCCGAGCAGTCGTTGCCTATCACGCAGCCGTTGATCGTCGACAGGCGATCGAACTGTCCGCCGGCGGCCGCGGCCTTGCCGTTGATCGTGACCAGCGGAATGGTGGCCAGCCCGGTCACCGGATCGCCGCTTTGCAGGATAACGCCATTGATCGCGATCTGCGTGGAAGCGGAGCCGGTGGTGATGTCGAGCGCGTTGGCGGTGAAGCCGCGGCGGTCGGCGAAAGCGCTGCTGGCACCGCCGTTCTGGACGAGGAAGGAGTTGTTGGCGCTGAGCCGGATCGTTCCCGCCTGCAGGTAGCCCCCCGCTGGCCCGGGAGGCGCAGGAGCATCGAGCTTCTTCGAAATCTGCCCGAGATCGGTCAGCCCGTTGACGGCATCCAGCGTGGCCGGAGTGGCCACGACAATCCTGTCGGCCGTGAGCGACAGCGTCCCCAGCGGCTTGCCGGGATCGGACTGCATCACGATTGAGCCTTGCCCGGACACCACGTCGATCAACGTCGGATCGATCGAGAACGTGTCGTCGTTCGAGCTGGTGGCCAGCTGGACGGCGCCGTTCACGGTGACCTTGCCGCCGGTCTGCAGGCTGAGCAGGCCGCCGGTGCCGAGGTTCCCTCCATCGCCATAGCTCAACGCCAAGGCGCCGAGGGTGATGTCGCCCGAACCAGGCAACGTGCCGGAGCCCAGCGAACCGATGGTGATGCTCCGGTCGGCATACAGCCGCCCCGCTTCGAGATTGTCGAGCGTGTATCCGCTTCCCTGCGAGCTGCCGCCGATCAACAACGGCGCGGCGGCACCATATGTCGAAAGGGAGATGTCCTGCGTGGTCCCCCGCGCGCCGAGCCGCGATTCGCCGCCGATGTCGATGTCGCCGGACCGGACCGAGATCGTGGTCCCGGTGCCGCTGCCGCTGAGGCTGAACAGGCCGGTGGCTTCGATGGAGAGCAGGCCCGTCGCGCTGAGATTGCCTCCCGAGAGAAGGTCGCCGGCCGCGGCCAGGTGGATGTCGCCGGCGGTGGCGGTCACGCCCGCCAGGCGAAGGCCGCCGCTCGACGAAAGCGTGACATTGGTGCCGCTCGCGGTCACCGATCCGGGCGTGATGATATCCTGGACCGTCACATCCCCGTTGCTCGATTGCAGCGTCACCGCGTCTGTCGAATTCAGCGTCGCCAGGGAAATGCCTGTGCGGCCGGCTATGGTCGTCGCTCCCGACCTGACGGTGCCCGTGCTGGCGAAGCCGCCGCCCGCGTTGATCAGCAGCGTTCCGTTGGCCGTGAGGTCTCCGCCGATGCTCACACTGCCTGGCGAGACGATCGCGGTATCGAGCCCCGAAAGGTTGCCATTAACCGTGACGCCGCCTGCAGTAGTGGCGAGGGTGATCTTGCCGCCCGCGCTCGTGCTGGGAAGCACCAGAGCGCCGCCGGCCGTGATCGACAGCGCTCCGGCCGCGTCGGCCGCGGCGAACGTCAGCCCCTCAGGCGAAACGATCTTGATCGATGCGCCCTTGGCGGTGACCGCACCCGGCGATTTGAGCCCGCCGACCGAAAGCGCGCCGTCGCCCGACTGCAGCAGAGTCGTTCCGCCGGAGACGAGCGAGGGAAGAGTGATGCCGTGCGCCGCGGTCACACTGGCATTGCCGCCGGCCGACGCATCGCCGGTGGCGGTGATCGCCCCATTGCTGCTCGCGAGCGTGAGCGCGCCGGCGGCCTTGACGCCGTTGAGCGCGAGGTCGCCCGCTGTCGAAATGCGCAACGGGCCGCCCGTCGTCTGAATGTCGTCGAACGCGAGGCCCGCGCCCGACGCGATGTCGATCGAGGTTCCCGACGCGGTGACCTTGCCGGCAGAGCGCAAATCGGTCGCCGAAACCGCGCCGACGCTGGCGAGCTGCGTTGTTCCACCCGACGTAAGCGATCCCACGGCGATGCCGTTCAATCCGGTGATCGAGACATTGCCGCTGGCGGACATCGGCCCGCTGGCCGTCACATTCGTCGCCGACAGCGTCAGATCGCCCGCGGTGGCGTTGGCACCGGCGAACGCCAACGCGCCCGGCGAATCGATATTGATCGAACGTCCGCTCGCGGACACCAGGCCCGGCGCGTCAAGGCCGGCGACTGTGATGGCGCCGTTGCTCGCGGTGAGCGATGCCGTGCCGCCGGATTTGACGCTTCCCGCCGAAAGCCCGGTGGTGCCGGTGAGCGCGACGTTCCCGGTCGCCGAAACGTTGCCGTCGAACCGCAGGGCAAGCGCCGCCGAGACGCCGAGATCGCCCGCCGTGGCGGTGAGACTGGTGAAATGCAGGCCGCCGCTCGAACCGATGAGGACGGAGCGCCCAGACGCGGTGACGAGACCGGCGGATTGCAGATTGCTAACCGACAGAGCGCCGTTCGGCGCGCGCAGGCCGGTGGTTCCGCCTGATGTCAGCGCGGCGAAGTTGAGGCCGGTCGCACCGACAGCGTCGAAATTCCCGCCCGAAGTGATCGATCCGGCGGACGAAATCGCGCCCCCGCTGCTCGACAGGTTCACGCTGCCTGTCGCGCTGCCGTTCGAAATGGCCAGATCGCCGGCCGTCGCAATTGCCAGGTTTCCGCCGGTGGCTTTCGCGGTGTCGAATGAAAGCTTTCCGTTGGAGGTCAAGTCGAGCGAGCTGCCGACCGCGCTGACGAGCCCGGCGGCATTGAGATTGCTAACCGAAATCGCGCCATCGCTCGTCAGGCCGGTGGCGCCGCCGGATGTGAGCGAGCCAACCGCGATGCCGTTAGCCGCGTCGAGCGCAACGTTACCCGTAGCCGACAGCGGCCCGGTGGCTGTGAGATCGAGAGCCGTGAGGGTGAGATCGCCGCCAGTCGCGGTCGCATTGGCGAATGTCAGCGGCCCCGTCGCCGCCACGTTGACCGATTCCCCGCTCGCCGAGACAGCGCCTTGCGAGGTGAGATCGGTGATGCCGATTACGCCATTTGCCGCCGTCAGGCTGGTCGTGCCGCCGGAAGTCACCGTTCCTGCCGAGATCCCGTGCCCCCCGGACAGGGCGACGTTGCCGGTGGCAGAGAGCGGTCCGGTCGCCGTCAGGCCGAGCGCGGTGGAAATCCCCAAGTCGCCTGCGGTCGCCGCCGCAGAGGCGAAGGTGAGCCCTCCGCCCGAAGCAATGTCGATCGAGCGGCCGTTGGCCGTTACTATGCCGGGCGTCCGCAAATCGGTGGCCGAGATTGCGCCGTTGTTCGCCGTCAGATCGACTGTGCCGCCCGAGCTCAGTGCGCCGAGCGCAATGCCGTTCGTGCCAGTGAGGCTGGCGTTGCCGGAGGCAAAGAGCGGCCCCGTGGCCGTGAGATCGAGTGCCCTCAGCACAAGATCGCCCGCGTTCGTTCCCGCGTCGCTGAACGTCAGCGCCCCGGTCGAATTGATATCGACCGACCGGCCCGATGCGGAGACGAGGCCCGGGGATAGAAGATCGGTTATCGTAACGGCGCCGTTGGCGGCCCTCAGCGTGGTGGTGCCGCCGGAGGTCACCGCCCCCGCAGACAATCCGCCGTTGCCGACGAGCTTGACATTCCCGGTGGCCGAAACCGGCCCGTTAGCAGTGAGGCCGTCGGTCGTGACGATTTGCAGGTCGCCCGCTGTCGCCGTCGCGCTGGCGAATGTCAGCCCGGCGCCGGACTCTAACAGCAGTGATTGGCCGGTCGCGGTCACGAGCCCGGCCGACCGCAAGTCCGCGGCGGTGATGGCGCCGTTGCTCGCCATGAGCTTGGTCGTTCCACCCGAAGTCAGGGCTCCGAGAGCGATGCCGTTCAAGCCGTCGATGAGGACATTGCCGCCGGCGATCAGCGGTCCGCTCGCGGTCAGCTGGCGCGTGCCGATGGTGAGGTTCCCGGTCGCGTGGATCGGCTGCGTTCCGGTCATGACCGAGTCGCGCGTCGTCGTGATGGACACGTTGCCGTTCACCGTCAGGGGCGCGCCGGAAATGTCCGCGGTGAAGCCGTTCCCGGCCGGGCTGGTGTCGCCGATCGCTTGGGCGGTCAGGTCGCCGCCGATGGTGATACCCGATCCGGAGCCCGCCGTGTCCACCGTCAGCGCGGCGCTGCCCGCGTTGTTCGGGCCGGTGCTCCCGGTGGCTCCCGCGCCGTTGGCATAGAGCGAGAGGGCTCCAAGCGATCGAGCGCCGGAAGCGCCCGTGGTGTCGACAAGCGAAAACGCCGCGGTCCCGCCGCTCCCGTTGCCGCCGATGGCGCCCGTTCCGCCGTCGCCGTCGGCGCCCAATGTCAGGGAGGTCAGATTGAACGCGCCGTCGGCGAACTCGGCGGCCGCGGCCCCGCCGATGCCGTTGCCGCCATTGCCGTCGGTGCCACCCGGTGAGCTGCCCCCGGCACCGCCCTGGCCGCCGGCCACGATCAGCGCGTCGACGCTTGTCAGGCTTCCGGTCGCGCCAGCGTCGTAGAATAGGGCCGCGGTTCCCCCGGTCCCGTTACCGCCGTTAGTGGCCGGGCCCGAGACGTCACTGCCGGTCCCGCCGCCTCCGAGGCCGAACGCCTCGATTGTGAGAGCGTTGGCGGACAGCGCACCATTGCCCATCCTCAGGAGGGCGAACCCGCCAGTTCCGTCGCCGGCCAGGGGACCGAGCTCGCTTGAACCCGAAGCGCGGCTGTTGCTCCCGCCGCTGCCGTCGGCCGCGATCGTCAGACCGGTGATCGTGCTCGTCCCGCCGCCGATTGCGACCCGCGCGGTGCCGCCGGTGCCGTTGCCCGAGCGGAATGCCGCCGGGCCGCCGCTCATCTGCGATACCCCGCCGTCTCCTCTGGCGGTGACGTTCAGGTTGCCGACGGTGAGCGTTCCTCCATCCACGGTGAGCGAAGCGTTGCCGCCTTTGCCCAAGCCGCCGTCGCCGAACACAACCGGGCCGCCACGCAATTCGCTGCCGGCATCGCCATCGGCTTCGACGTTCATGCTGTTGGCCGTCAAACTGCCGCCAAGGCCGGTGGGGCCACCGACCTGGATCGACGCAGTGCCGCCGGTCGCGGCGGCGCCCTGGCCGGTCTGGATGCCGAATACGCCGACGTCCGGCAGGCCGTCGGCCACGACTCGCGCATCACCGAGCACCGAAATCGAGCCGCCCACCGCATTCAGTTGCGCGGTGCCACCGAGCGCATTGGCCGCCGCCGCGCCGGAACTGCCCAAGGCGCTCGCCGACATCGACAACAGGGCTTTGCCGGTGCCGTCGTCGATTTTTATCGAGCCGCCATTTCGGGCCACAACCGAGGCATCGCCGCCGGTGGCCGATCCGGCGGATCCCGGGCCGCCTGACGCGTAATTGCCGGTGGCGTTGGCCTGGATATCGAAACCCGAGGCGGTGATCGCGCCGCCGTCTGCCGTGACCGAAACGGCCCCGCCGTGCATCGAAGCGGAATTCAGCGGGCTGCCGTCCGTCACATCGGCGAATTCGGCATTGGCATAGGCTTTCAGCGTGCCGGCGACCGAGAAGGCGCTACCCGCGAGGATGTTGATGCCGCCAGCGTGCCCGGAATAGCCCGCCGGGCCGCCGGCATCCATTTCTGCGTTAGCCGTCAGACTGACGTCCCCGGCGATGCTGAGCGATCCGGGCCCGCTTATCTGCAGGTCGATCGCATCGGCATTGCCGGTGGCGCTGCCGGCTACGGGCTCTCCCGGATTCGCGAAGCCGCCGAACGCGTTGGCAAAGATCGCAAGCGAATTCCAGGACTGCGCTTGGGAGCTGATCTTGAGCGCGACCTGCCCGCCGGTCGCATTGCCCGAGCCGATCGCGCAGGCGCATCCCGCGGTAAGCCCGCCTCCCCTCGCCTCGACGCTGAGACTAACGGTGCCGAAGTTGAGCGCACCGCCCGTTTCGCTGATGCCGATCGTGCCGCCGATGCCGTTTCCGCCCGTCGTGTCCGATCCACCGCCCAGGCCATCGGCATCGAGGATCAGGGTAGGGGCCGTGATCGTTCCCCCAAGACCCGCGACAAGGCCGATCGTGCCGCCTTGGCCGTTGCCGCCGAGCGGGGTGTCGTAGGCGCCATCTCCGGTCGCCTCCCCCGACAGGTAGCCGGCGGAGATCGTCCCGCCCGCGGCATCGAGGATGATGTTCCCGCCGATGCCGTTGCCGGTCGATCCGGAGAGGAAATCCTGCGCCTCGGTAGTCGCGTCCAGGTCCAACGTGCCGTTGACGTCGATCGCGCTCTTGCCGGTCGCCACGAAGGCGATGTTGCCGCCCGCTCCGGGGCGGCCCGCCGAAAGGAACATGTTGGGCGCGGTGATCTGCGCTCCAGTATCGACGGTAAGGACAATGGAATCCAGCGCCAGCAGCGACGCGTCACCGAGGAATTGAGTGTTGCCGGACGAGGGCTGGATCGTGATCTTTCCCGTAGCAAACCCGTGCAGCGGATTGTTGAAGACCGTATTCCCGATCGAGATATCGCCGGTGGGAGCGCTCGGGATCGAGCTCGGCGCAGGGGTGTCATACCCTGATGACAGCACCACGGAGCTGCCATCGTTGGTGGCGCTGAGCGCCGGTGTGTAACCGACCGAGCCCGACAACAGCATCGTCAGGGCGGTGGTTTTCGGCAGGGCGACAAACGATATCTGCTTGACGTCGGCAGCGCCGGTCGATTGCGATCCGGTAGTTGTGCCGGTGTGGACGATGCCGTTGGAATCGGTCGTTCCGGCAAGGATCGAGATGTTGAACAGCCCGGCGTTGATCGTCAGGTCGGCTTGTTCGGCAGCGATGTAGCCGACCGAGCGCTCGGCCGAGACTGTGCCGCCTTGCTGGATGCGCGGCGCGACCATCGCAACGTAGGAATTGCCGTTGACGAAGTCGCTGCCATTGAGCTGGGCGCCGGCCTGCACGTCGATTA
>JANWHA010000106.1 GCA_025450635.1 Croceibacterium sp.
CGGTGGTGCGCCAGCTCGTGGGCGATGGCGAGATCGCGCGCGGCACGGTCCGTCATCGCCATGAACAGCGGCGGCAGCGCGACGACCTTGTCGCGCACGCCGAATGCCACGGGTGAGGTCACCGCCGGGGTTTCGACCAGACGGATCCGGCCCACCTCGCCGACCGGGCGCGCCTCGGCGAGCAACTGGCCGCGCATGCGCAAGTAGCCGCCGACGCGCCAGGCGAGGAACAGCACGGCACCGACAAGCCACAGCGCGAGCCAGACGTCCGCGCGCTCCCACAGGGGGGTCGGCGGCGCGGGCGAGGCTTCCGCGGCCATCGCCAGCGCGAGCAGCGCCTGGTCGCTCAGCTGCGCCTGCTGCGGCGCCATGCTGGCCGGCAGCTCGATTGGCGGCAGCACCAGCCTGAGCGCGGGCAAGGCCCACAGCGCGTAGGCGAGCTTGGGCCCGAACCAGCGCGCCGCCGGACGGCGCACGAGCAGGACCAGGGCGATGAGCAGGCCGCTGTAGAGCAGCGTGTCGGTCAGCCAGGCGGTCATTTGCGGAACTCCCGGATCAGGCGCTCGATCTCGGCGATGTCGTCCTCGTTGAGCGCTTCGGCCTCGACCAGGTGCGCCACCAGCGGCGCGGCGCGGCCGCCGAACAGGCGGTCGACCAGCCGGCGCGACTCGCTGTCGACGTAGTCGGTCCGCTCGATCGTCGGGGAATAGAGGAACCGGCGCCCGTCGGGCTCGGTGGCGACCGCCCTCTTGGCGACCAGCCGCGAAAGCAGAGTCTTGACCGTGGCCAGGCTCCAGCCCCGCGCTTCAGACACCCGATCGCTGACTTCGGTCGCCGTGAGCGGGCTGGCCTCCCACAGCGCCTCCATCACCGCATGCTCAGCTTCGCTGATGCGTTCGCCCGGATCTTCGGGTTGATCGGTCACGTCGCTCTCCCTCACGACTACATCCGTGAGCGTTACGACTACACTCGTAATCTGAATTGCCGATGAACGCCGCGAAAGCTTGGCAAATCGTCGCCGGCCGCTATCACCGCCGCACATGAAGATCGGGCGGGTGAGGACACTGGCGGACTGTCACAACATCGCGGATTTTCGCGAGCTGGCGCAGCGCCGCCTGCCCTTCCCGGTTTTCCACTACATCGACGGCGGCGGCGACGACGAAGCCACCAAGGCACGCAACACCGCGGCGTTCGACGATGTCGACCTAGTGCCCGAGGTGCTGGTCAACGTCGAGTCGATCGACACTTCGGTGACGGTGCTGGGCAAGACCACGCGGCTGCCGCTGATGCTCAGCCCGACGGCGCTGCAGCGCCTGTTCCACTGGCAGGGCGAGCGCGCGGTGGCGGCGGCGGCGGAGAAGTTCGGCGTGTGGTTCGGCATCTCGAGCCTCGCCAGCGTGAGCATGGAGGCCATCGGCGCCGAGTTCTCGGGCCCGAAGATGCTGCAGTACTACTACCACAAAGACCGCGGGCTGAACGCCGCGCTGCTGGAAATGGCCCAGGCCGCCAAGTTCGACGCGGTGGCGCTGACGGTCGACACCATCGTCGGCGGCAACCGCGAGCGCTGCCTGCGGACCGGCTTCACCAGCCCGCCGCGGATCACCCCGGCGAGCGCCTTCAGCTACGCCAGCAAGCCGCGCTGGGCGCTCGACTACCTATTTCGCGAAAAGTTCTCGCTGCCCAACCTCGAAAAGCACGTCGCGGCGGGAAGCGACACCGCCGCCTCGATCCAGTCGTACTTCAGCGAGATGCTCGACCAGACGATGGATTGGGCCGCGGCCGAGAAGCTGCGCCACGACTGGGGCGGCAAGTTCGCCCTGAAGGGCGTGATGTCGGTCGGCGACGCGCGCCGCGCGGCGGACATGGGCGTCGATGCGATCTTCGTCTCGAACCCCGGCGGCCGCCAGCTCGACGGAGCCCGCGCGCCGTTCGACCAACTGGCCGAAATCGTCGATGCGGTCGGCGATCGGATGGAAGTGATCCTCGACGGCGGCGTGCGCCGCGGGACGCATGTGCTGAAGGCGCTCAGCCTGGGCGCGAAGGCGGTCTCAGGCGGCCGCCTCTACCTCTACGCGCTCGCCGCCGCGGGGCAGGCCGGCGTCGAACGCGCGCTCGCGCTGATGGAAGCGGAGATCGTCCGCGACATGAAGCTGATGGGCAAGACGAGCGTCGACCAGCTCACGCGCGGGAATTTGCGCTGGCGCTGATTGCTTCCAGTACCAAATTATGGTAATTCGCCGGAATGGCAGCCAAGAACACATCCATCGCGCTCGGTGACCACTTCGAGCAATATGCCCGGCGCAAGGTGGAGACTGGCGCATTCAGCTCCGTCAGCGAAGTCATCCGCGATGCCCTCAGGCTGGCGGAGGAACGCGACACGCGTATCGAAGGACTGCGCGCCGCGCTGCGCGAAGGCGAGAAAAGCGGCCCCGCGACAGCTTTCGATTTCGACGAGTTCCTCAAGGAAATGCGGTTGAACTACAAAGGCGCCGCGTGACGCGGTTTGCCCTCACTCCTGCCGCTCGCCGAGATCTTGCCGAAATCTGGTTTTACACCGCCGATCAATGGGGCATCGACCGGGCGGATGCCTATGTGCGTCGGATTGAAAGCGACCTCTCGGAAGCCGCGATGGGCTCGCCTCTCGTCCGTCCGATCGATGATAAATGGCGGATCAAGTCTGGCCGCCACGTCTGCTTTTTCCGCAAGCCGACAGAAGGCAAGATCGAGGTCATCCGGATTCTTCACGAAAGGATGGACCCGTCGCTCCACCTCGATGAAGCCCGCTAAGGGCCTAGGCCGAAGCCAGCCTTTGAAAAGCGATGGAGAGTGTGAAAGGTCCATCACCTTCGACGTGATGCAGAACCTGGGGCGGCACGACCAAAGTGGCCGGCGCCGACAGGTCACAGGCCCCGCCCTGCTCGTCGTCCCAGACGAACCGCAGCGAGCCTTCCGTGAGCGTCAGCAGGCCCCAGGTGCCTCCCTTCAGCCGGTGCTCGGCGCGCAGGCCGGCGGGAAGCGTCCTCGCGTCGAACGGGCCGATCGTGCGATAAGCCTCGCTCCCGGCCGGGAGCTGGCCGCGCGGAGCGAGGGCTTCCGCCGCTGCGCTACTCATCGGCTCTTGTCATGCTCTTGCGAGTGCTCGGTCGCTCCGCGAACGGCATCGTCGTGGCCGCTCTTGTCGCTGAAGAAGGCGAGTGCGAAGAGACCGCAGCCGAGCACCATCGAAACGAACACGCCGAGGATCGTGGCGACGACTTCATTGACGTAAAGCGGACCCTGGCTCGCTTCGAAAGCCAGCGCGGCCGCGACCATCGCTACCGCAAGCACGACGATCCACTTCAGCATGCGCCGAAGCTCAAGGGCCGCGTTTCGCTTGTTGGGCACGGAAACCGAATGGCTGGTTCGCACGAGTGTTCCTTCGAATGGCCGGGCCGCGCCCTAAGGTGCGGCCGGGCCTCCGCCTGCTAGGCGACCCACAGGCGGATCAGCAAGCTGGCAAAAGCAAAGACCGCGAGGCGGCCTGCTTGAAAACGGCTTCAGACATGGGGAAGATCCTTTCCCGCGCGACCGCCGGACAGGCCTTCGCGCTGCATGACGTATCCGGTGAGGAGGCTGTCGGCGATCATGCGCGCCCGGCCCCCGACGAGCGCGGTGGCGGCGGGATCACCCTCGGCCTCGCGCAGCGTTTGGTAGAACAGCTCGAGCCAGTGCGCGAAGTGCCCGGCCTCCAGGCCGGGGATCACGATATGCTTGAGCATCGGGTTGCCGGCGAACTCGCCGCTGTTGTGCAGGACCGAACGCCAGAAGGCCTTCATCCGGGCGAGGTGTGCCGGCCAGTCGTGGACACGCGCATTGAAGATCGGGCCGAGCAGCTCGTCCTGCTGGATCCTGCCGTAAAACGTCTCGACGAAGTGATCGATGTATGCGGCATCGACGCCGATCTGTTCGGCGGCGACACGTTTCTCTTCGCGTTTGTGCTGGGCGTAGGCGCGGCTTGCGGGATCGGGCCCGCGGGATTCGGCGGCAGCAGTGGACATGGGCGACTCGATTGATCGGTTGTCTGCGGCGGCAGATATGCTGCGTTGCAAGATAAATCAATATCTGATATACCTATTTTTATGCAATTGAATCTCCAGACCGATTACGCGCTGCGGGTTCTGATGGCGCTGGCCGCGGGCGACAGGCAATCGTCGGTCGAGCAGATCGCCCGGCAATACGGCATCTCGCGCAATCACCTCGCCAAGGTGGCGCAGAAGCTGCAGGGCGAAGGCTTCGTCGTGACCTTTCGCGGTCGTGGCGGCGGCATGCGCCTGGCGCGGCCCGCCGAGCAGATCGTCGTCGGCGATGTCATCCGCCGGTTCGAGAATCTCGACAGCTTCGTCGCCTGCTTCGCCGGTGGCGGTTGCGCAGTCGACGGTTCGTGCGGGCTGAAACCTGCCCTTGGCGGAGCGCTTGCGGCGTTCCTGGATCACCTCGACGGCTACCGCCTGAGCGACCTCGTGCCTGACCGTCCGGCCTTCCTCGAGCGCCTGCTGGCCGAGCCTGCCGTCGCCTAGGCGACGCATCACCGCTCCCCCGAAACGCACACCTCCAGGATGGCCAATCCCGGTGATTGCGATCGGCGAACGCTCGACCTGACGACCGCCGGCTTGCGATGATCGGCCCATGTTCAAACGATTCGCCCTCTCGCTGTCGCTCGCGGTGGCAGCGCCCGCCGCGGCCCAGGAGCCGCCCACGCCGCCGGCAACCGACCTGGTGGTCCTCGAAACCTCGCTCGGCGACATCACGCTGGAAATCGAAACGGCCCGGGCGCCGGTCACGGCGGCCAACTTCCTGCGTTATGTCGACCAGCACCGCTTCGACGGCACCGTGTTCTACCGCGCCATGCGGCTCGATTGGGGGCAGCAGCCCAACGGCCTGATCCAGGGCGGCACCCAGATGGACCCGAAGCGAACGTTGCCGCCGATCGCGCACGAGCCGACCAGCCAGACCGGCCTGCGTCACACCGCCGGGACGATTTCGATGGCCCGCTACGCCCCGGGCACCGCAACCGGCGATTTCTCGATCATGCTGTCCGACCAGCCAAGCCTCGACGCCGATCCCAAGGGGCAGACCGACGACGCCCGCGCCGGCTTCGCCGCGTTCGGCCACGTCGTCTCCGGCATGGACGTGGTGCGCAAGATTTTCGCCCAGCCGACCGATCCGGACAAGGGCGAAGGGTGGATGAAGGGGCAGATGCTGGCCCAGCCGGTCACGATCGTGCATGCCCGGCGCGTCGGCGCTTGATCCTCAGTTCCTATCTTTGCCCTTGCCGTCCTTGCCCTTGTTCTTGGCCTGCTCCTTCGCCACTTCTTCTCCGGTGAAGTCGTTGAACAAAAGCAGGAATTTCTCCTTGTCGACATAAGCGAGCAGCGCCTGCGCGGTTTCTCCCTTGTCGATCTGGTCGATCAGCTTGCGCTCGGGGTTGTCTTCCGAACCATCCGGATTGAAAGCGGCGGGTGCCAGAACCGTCCGTGCGCCCTTCAGGTCGCCAGAGCGGATCAGCTCGACGGCCGCGCGAGCACGCAGGCTGGGATCCTGCGGCATCAACACCATGGCGCGATCCAGGCCCGTCACCGCGTCCGCCGGCGGCACCTGACCCTGAGCCACAAAGGAATCGTAATACAGCTCGAACGGCAAGGGATGGTTCGTATCGACTGCATTGGCCTTCAGGAACCACGAGCGCGCCGCCTGCCAATCGGCCGCCGAATGACTCGTCCGCGCACGCTGCGCCGCTACTCGCCCCTTGTAGGCCATCGCCATGAGGTTTTTCGGATCGGCGGCCAGGGCCCGATCGGCCGCCGCGTCGGCTGCATCGTAATGCTTGGCGTCATACTCCATTTCGGCGAGCGAGCGCTGAACGAAGGTGTCGTTGGGGTATTTCGCGGCGACGGGGCGCGCCTCATCCGCCAGCGGCGGCGCGGTCTTGTCATCCACCCCGACCAGCGAGCGCATTCGAAATGGCAGGATTGCGGCCTCCCCAGCCGTGAGCCGCCGGAAGGTGATCTGCGATGGAGTGTGCAGTTGCGCCGCGCTGATGCGCGAGAGCGGTAGGCTTCGATGCGTGAGCCAGGCGTTGATCTCGGTGTTGAGCTTGTCGAGGTCGCCGAACGCTTCCCGGCCGGCAGCCAGGGCGTCCCCAGTCTTGTTCAGCAGATCGATGAACTTGACGTATTGGCCCGGCCGCTTGCCGCTCATCCACAGGTAGTCGATCATCGCCCAGCCGCGACTGTACTTCTGGATCTCCTCGTCGCCACCGACCTTGCGACTGTCGCTGGTCAATAGGTCCTTCACGGTCCAGCGGCCCATATCGACCATCTCGTAAGCCCGAGCGTTATCGGGCGCACCGACCGTAATGCTGCCGTCGTCGTTGAGCTTTGCCGTCATGAAGAAGTCGGCCAGCCCTTCGGAAGCCCATCCGGGGACGTAGAGATCGAGGTTGGTCAGCAGCATGTGATGCGTATATTCGTGCTGCGCGACGGCCTCGGCGCTGACGCCATAGTCGTTCACATCCAAACTCTCGGGCACGAACATATAGGCAAGCTGCGCATCGGCGTTGTAGAAGCCGCCGATCCTGTTGTTGTGCGCGATCTTCTGCACGTCACCAATGGCCGGCAGGACGAACACCGAGACCGGCAATGTGTCCTGAACCTTCAAGAGCGAGCGCATCAGGGAATCGAAGCGTTCGAGGCGCTCTGTCCGATTGCGCAAGTCCTGCTCGGACATGTCGCCGTACACGATGAAGTGAGGCGATTTGGCCTCCATCCATTCGGCTTGGGCCGGAGTGGAAAGATTCAATGAAATCACCGCCGCGGCGCTCGCCGCAGCGGCCAGGAATGCAGATTTTGTCACTAGTCCCGTCCTAACACGTTGCCGCAGGCATCCGATCGTTGCCGCAATACTATTCGGATACGTGGATAATTATCAAGCGCTTGTAGCAGCTTGTTAACGACCTCCCAGCCCCCAAACCGCGGCGATCAGCGGTGTGCCGAGCAGCACCACCAGGATCGACAGCGGCAGCCCGAGCCGCGCGTAATCGCCGAAGCGGTAACCGCCCGGTCCGCGGACCAGCGTGTTGCACTGGTGGCCGATCGGGGTCAGGAAATCGCACCCGGCCCCGGTGGCGACGGCCATCAGCAGCGCGTCGGGATTGAGGCCGAGCCGCTGGGCGAGGTTGGCCCCGATTGGCGCCAGGATCAGAACCGTCGGCGCGTTGTGGAGGAACGGGGCGCAGATCATCGCCGCCACCAGCATCCCGCCGAGCACCACCAGCGGGCTCGCGCCGGTCAGCAGCGACGACAGTCCCTCGGCGACGAGCGCGGTGCCGCCGTTGGCGTGAATCGCCTCGCTGAGCGGCGTGAGCGCTCCGATCAGCACCAGAACCTCGGGCTCCAGCGCCCGGTACGCCTCGCGCATCGACAGCGAGCCGATCGCGATCACCAGCACCGCCGCGGCAAAGAACGCCACCGCCACCGGCAGGACCTTGAGCGCGACGAGCCCGATCGCGGCCGCCAGAATCAGGATTGGTCCATAACGCGCGCGGCGCGTGCCGATGGTCATGAAGCGCTCGGCGAGCGGCAGTAGGCCCAGGTCCTGCAACAGCCCGGCCAGCGCACCCTCGCCCGCCTGGATCACGACCAGATCGCCCGGCTGGAAGCGGACCTCGGACAACCGCTCACGCAGCGGCTGGCCTTGCCGGCTGACCGCGAGCAACTTCGCGCCGAAGCTTCGCTGCAGCGCCAGCCCGGTCGCCGAATTGCCGATCAGCGACGAGCGCGCCTGGACCACCGCCTCGATAGAACGCAGCTCCTCGCTCGGCTCCTCGGTGGGAACCGGTTTGTGCTCACGCACTTGCGCCAGCGGGATCTGCTGGAACAGCGCGCCGAGGGCTTCCTCCTCACCCTTGAGCAGCAGCACCATGCCCGGCTCGAGCCGGGTCGACGGATCGACCGGCCGCCGGTCGCCGAGGGCATCGATCAGCCCGGTCAGCTGGACGTTGCGGTCCGCCAGCTTGAGGTCGGCGACAGTGGCCAGCGCTTCCGGCCAGTTCGCCGGAATGTCGGCCTCGGTCGCATATTGGACGTTGGCGTGAGCTTCCTCCATCGCCGCGCGCGGGGCGCGGTCGCGCGGCAGCAGGCGCCAGCCGAAGCTGAGGAAGACGAACCCGACGAGCGACAGCCCCAGGCCCACCGGGGCGAAATCGAACATCGCGAATGGATGACCGAAAGTGTCCTGGCGCACCTGGCTGACGATGATGTTGGTCGAGGTGCCGACGAGCGTCACCAGCCCGCCGAGCAGCGCCATGAAGCTCATCGGCATCAGCAGCAGCGAGGGCGAGCTCTCCTCGGAGCGCCCGAGCCGCATCGCCACCGGCATCAGCGCCGCCAGCGCGCCGACGTTCTTGTTGAGCATCGCGAATAGCCCCGTCATGCCGGCCATGACGGGAACCTGGCTTCGCGGCGTGCGCAAGTTGCGGGCCAAGGGCGCGACGATCGGCTCGATCACACCGGAACGGGCAATGGCCGCGGACACCACCAGCGCCCCGGCGATGACGATCACCACGTCGCTGGTGAACCCGGTGAATGCCTTCTTGGCGTCGACCACGCCGGTGAGCACGCCGACCAGCAGCGCGCCGAGCGAGATCGCGTCGTACCGGAACCGGCCCGACGCGAATAACGCGACCGCCGCAGCAACGATCGCGAACGACAGACCCTGCTCGAAGGTCATCGCGTGACGATGCCCACCAGAACCGCGATGCCGAGCAGCACCATGAAGCCGTTGAAGAACACCAGCAGCCAGGCGGGGATTTGCGGCGCGTCGGGTTGCGGCTTCTCCTTGCCCGTCAGCTCGCGCCACACGCCGGCGATGAAGCAGAACTCGGCGAACACCAGCAGGACGATCGACGCCGAGATCACCAGCCACGGCGTCACCAGCTTGTCGAGCAGCGCCCTCGCGCCGATGCCGGCGGCGAGCGCGGCCAGCCCGGTGCGCATCCACGCCGCGTAGGTCCGCTCGCCGGCCAGCAGCGTGCGGTCGGCGGCGAGCTTGGTGCGGCGGTCGGCGCTGCTTTCCTGCGCGATGGTGCTCTCGACCATCGTGTCCGCGCTGCCGACCAGGGTCTTGGCGCTCCGGGCGACGACGTGGGCCGAGCCTTTGAGCGTCTTGGCGCTCTCCTTCATGCTGCCGGCGCTGCCCTTCAGCGTCTCGGCGCTGTCGGCCAGCTTCTCCTGCGCCTTGACGGCTTTTTTCTCGATGGGCGTCGCCATGCCGCGCTCAACGCGCGACGAGCCGAGCGGTGCCGGGACAGTTAATTGGCAGCGCCGTTTTCGCCCTTGGCCGCGGTTTCAGGCGATTCCTTGACGAACCGCAGCGTGCGGTCGAAGCGTTGCAGCACGAAGGCATTGCCGTCGCGCGTCAAGCGATGGTGTTCGAACGCGACTTTCCCGAGGTCGTTCGGGACGAAGCGGAAATGCAATTCCCGCTTGCCGGCCGAAAGAGGGTAGGGCTGCGAGGCGAGCTGGTAGACCGAAAAGGCCACCGCGATCTTGCTCGGCGCCTTGCCCGGGGTCATCGGAATGTGCAGCGCCCCGTCTTCGGGGAACTGCACTTCGGACACGTTGCCGTCCGGTTGCAGCAGGAAGACCGAGAAATACTGGGCGTCCATCTCCTTTGGGACGGCGAGGCTGACGACCAGTTCCTTGCCTTTGCCGATCTTGGTCTCGAGGAGCTGGAATTCCGGCGCCTTCACCGGATCGCCGTCGAGCACGAGGCCGTTGGCGTCGGCGGTCCACGTTCCCTTCGATGTCTCGTCGAGCGCGCCGTAGCTCAGGTAATACTCATACCGCCCGTTCGCCTCGAGCCGCAGCTCGGTGCCGATTTCGGTCTGCCCGCCGTTGTAGGTGCCGACCAGGTCGGCGGGATGGGTTTGGGCCAGCGATGGGCTTGCCGGCGCGAGTCCCACAACTAATGCGACGAAGGTCGTGGCGCGATAATTCATCTCTGCCCCGTACCCGCTGCGATGCATTGAACCTGCAGAGAAAGGCCTTCGATGGCAAGCACTGCCTGTTTCGTCAGCTGTCCACGAAGGAAACGTCGAGCCCTTTCAAGGCGTCGCGATACTCTTCGAGCGAAATGAGGTCGATGCAGGGCCGGGCGCCGGGCTCGATCTTTTCGCCGCGTGCGAGTCGTTTGGCGATGAGAATGACCGGAATGCAAGGAATGTTCGGTCCATGCGCCTGCCGGGCAATGATCCAGTGTTTGCGGATGAGCGGCGACCCGTTCTTGTCGACCCCGTCCACGTACATGTGAAAGCCGCTCGTCCCGGTACCCAGGGCATCAAACAAGAAGGACACTCGCAGCAGGAAACCTGACCACCGGTCCAGCCGGGGCAAAACGCGCAGCCGGACGCCCCAGCTCAGCAGCCAAGTTCCAAAGTGCAATGCGGCGATCTCGTGTCCGGCGCAAAAGCGCAGATCTTCGAGCCCGGGATATCGCCCGGGGAACAACGCCAGGTCGGGAATGTCGCAATATCCGAACCAGCGGCGGCCAATCTGGGGGTATACCTCAGAGTGCAGGCCCTGCCAGCCGAACACTCGTCGCATGGCGCCCGCTTGCAGGGTCGTGAACGGGCGCCCGACATAAGACAGGATCGCGCTAGCCGTGCCGAGCCCTCGGTTGGTTTGCTGGGCCGCGGCTATTCCATAGTCCACGCGCTTGATGACGGCGAACTCGGCAAGCGAAGCGTCCAGGTAAGCTGCCGTCAGGCACGGCACGGAGCTCGCGCCAGCGATCACTGCGACACCGGCCCGCTTCGCCGCCTCGTCCAGCTGACCGATGGCAGCCACGAAGGCGCGTGCATCGGCCATGTCGCAGTAATGCGCGCCAATGGCGATGGCGGCTTCCGCCACCCGGTGGTCCTGTCGCTGGAATGGACCGACGGTGTGAATCACGAGCTGGGGCGCGATATCGCCCAGCGTGTCGCAAGGTTCGTCAATATCGACGATCGCCGACTCCGCCGGATTGGCAGCGTTGAGATTAGCAGCGAAAGCCGAGGCTTTGGCTCGGTCCCGGCCGCAAATGACGAGTTGGATGGCTGGATCGTTCGCCAGCGCCCGCGCAACATAACCACCGAAGTTGCCGTAGCCTCCAAGCAGCGCGACCCGCAGGCTCATGCCGGTTTGTCGACCATCAGCCAGAATATCGCGATAAGGCCAAGGAAGGCGGGCCAACCGAGCACGAACCAGATGCGAAAGTAACGCCTGAGACGCGCCTCATCGATTGCCTCACTGCCGAGCTTTGCCCTGAGCATGTCGCGCATTCTGAGCTGCAGCCAGACCACGGGCAGCCAGCAAGCAAGCGCGACGGCATAGAGAGCATAAGTCCATTCCAGCCAGCGCGACCATGGGTCGATCCCGGCCCGATGAAGCATCGCGAAACCCGTCAACGGTTGCACGACGCCCGCTGTCAGAGTGAACAGCATGTCGGCAATCGTTGTCGTCCTGGCCACTTCGTAAGCTGCTCGCGTGTCGTCGGAGCGAAAGCCCATCAGGAAGAAGAATGCGATGCCGAGGCCGGTGCCGAACAGGATTGTGGCGGAGACGACGTGGATGGTCTTGAGTAAAATGTACCCGTCCACGGCGGAACAGACCTTAGTACACCCGCTTCTTCGGCCTGATGTACTCGACGTCGTCGGTGAGCGTGTATTCGTGGACCGGGCGGTAGTCGATCCTGACCTCGCCGCCGTCGCCGCCCCAGCCGTTCATCCAGACGGCGGTGTGTTTCATCCAGTTCGCGTCGTCGCGCTCGGGGAAGTCCTCGTTGGCATGGGCGCCGCGCGATTCCTTGCGGTTGTGCGCCGCGTTCATCGTCACGATCGCCTGGGCGATGAGGTTGTCGAGCTCGAGCGTCTCGACCAGGTCGGAGTTCCAGATCAGCGAGCGGTCGGCGACCGAGATGTCGTGCATCGAATCGTAGATCTCGGCGAGCTTGGTCATCCCCTCGGCCATCACCTCTTCGGAGCGGAACACCGCCGCGTGGGCGCTCATCGCGCGCTGCATCCGGTCACGGATCGCGGCGGTCTTAGTGCCGCCTTTGGCGTTGCGAAAATGGTCGAGGCGGGCGAGCGAGAGGTCGGCGCTGTCGGCCGGCAGCGGTTCGTGCGCAACGCTTGGCTTGACCGTCTCGCGCAGGCGATGCCCGGCGGCGCGGCCGAACACCACGAGGTCGATGAGCGAGTTCGAGCCGAGCCGGTTGGCCCCGTGGACGCTGACGCACGCGGCCTCGCCGACCGCGAACAGCCCCGGCACCACCGTCTCGGGGTTGCCGTCGGCGCCGATGGTGACGACTTCGCCGTGATAGTTCGTCGGGATGCCGCCCATGTTGTAATGCACCGTCGGCACCACCGGCAGCGGCTGGCGGGTCAGGTCGACGCCGGCGAAGATCTTGCCGCTCTCGGTGATCCCCGGCAGCCGCTCGTGAAGGATTTTCGGGTCGATATGGTCGAGGTGCAGCCAGATGTGGTCCTTGTGCGGGCCGACGCCCCGCCCCTCGCGGATTTCCAGCGCCATCGAGCGGCTGACGACGTCGCGGCTGGCGAGGTCCTTGGCGCTCGGCGCGTAGCGCTCCATGAAGCGCTCGCCTTCGGAGTTGGTCAGGTAGCCGCCCTCGCCCCGCGCGCCTTCGGTGATCAGCACGCCGGCGCCGTAGATGCCGGTCGGGTGGAACTGGACGAACTCCATGTCCTGCAGCGGCAGGCCCGCGCGCAGGACCATCGCGTTGCCGTCGCCGGTCTGCGTGTGGGCGCCGGTGCAGGTGTAGTAGGCCCGGCCATAGCCGCCGGTCGCCAGCACCACCGCGTGGGCGCGGAAGCGGTGGATCGAGCCATCGTCGAGGCACAGCGCGATCACGCCCCGGCACTTGCCGTCCTGCATGATCAGGTCGATCGCGAAGTATTCGATGAAGAAATCGGCGTCGTACTTCAGGCTCTGCTGGTA
>JANWHA010000107.1 GCA_025450635.1 Croceibacterium sp.
CGCCTCGATGGCAAGGGCTATCCGCTGGGACTGGACGAACGGACGATCGGCATCGAGACGCGGATCATCACCCTGTGCGACGTGTTCGATGCGCTCAGCAGCGACAGGCCCTATCGCGCGGCGATGCCGGTCGACCGCGCGCTGGCGCTGATGAATGCGGACCTGGGCACGGCGTTCGATGCCGAGGGTTTCGAAGCGCTCAAAGCGGTGGTGAGCGGCTAAACTCTGGCGGCGAGCTACTGCAACCCCTCCAGACCCGTCCGCCCTGAGCTTGTCGAAGGGCCGTTCTTCCCTTCAGCGCGGCGCTCGAAGAAAAAACGGTCCTTCGACAAGGTCAGGACAGACGGTTGTTGTTGGGCCGGGGATTGAGCTCAACGCGGCAGTTCGGTCACGCCCATCAGCGCGTCGTCCACCGCGTGGGCCGCCTGGCGGCCTTCGCGGATGGCCCACACCACCAGCGACTGGCCGCGGCGCATGTCGCCGCAGGCGAAGACCATATCCTCGCTGGTGCGGTAGTAGTCGGTGTTAGCTGCGACGTTACCGCGCTCAGTGAGCTCCACGCCCGCTTGCGCCAGCAGCCCCGCCTTGCGCGGGCCGGTGAAGCCCATCGCCAGGAGGATCAGGTCGGCCGGAATGACGAACTCGGTCCCCGGCACTTCGCTCAGCTGGCCGTTCGACCAGTCGGCGCGAATACACTTGAGGCCGGTGACCACGCCGTCCTCGCCGACGACTTCCTTGGTCAGCACCGCCCAGTCGCGTTCGACGCCTTCCTCGTGGCTGGAGGAAGTCCGCAGCTTCATCGGCCAGTCGGGCCAGGTGAGCGCCTTGTTTTCCTTTTCCGGCGGCTGCGGCATGATCTCGATCTGCGTCACGCTCGTCGCGCCCTGGCGATTGGAAGTGCCGACGCAATCGGAGCCGGTGTCTCCGCCGCCGATCACGATCACCCGCTTGTCCTTCGCCGTCAGCGTGCCGCGCGGGGCGGCGCGGACTTCGTCGTCGCCGGCGTTGCGCTTGTTCTGCTGGGTGAGGAATTCCATCGCCAGCCGCACGCCGGGCAGCTCGGCGCCGGGGATGTCGAGCCCGCGCGGCTCCTCGGCCCCGCCGGCCAACACGATCGCGTCGAAGTTTTCCTTGAGCGACTTCACCGACACGTCGACGCCGACTTCGGTCGACGTCTTGAACACCACCCCTTCGGCTTCCATCTGCACCGCGCGCCGGTTGATGAGGTGCTTCTCCATCTTGAAGTCGGGGATGCCGTAGCGGAGCAAGCCGCCAATGCGGTCGGCCTTCTCGAATACCGTGACCGAATGGCCCGCGCGCGCGAGCTGCTGGGCGCAGGCGAGGCCCGCGGGGCCTGAGCCCACGACGGCGACACTCTTGCCGGTCTTCTCCTCCGGCGGCTGCGGCTTGATCCAGCCTTCCTTCCAGCCGCGGTCGGCCAGGGCCGCCTCGATCGTCTTGATGGTCACCGGCTGGTCGATGATGTTGAGCGTGCAAGCCGCCTCGCACGGCGCGGGGCAGATGCGGCCGGTGAACTCGGGGAAGTTGTTGGTGGAGAGCAGGTTCTCGACCGCGTCCTTCCAATCGCCCTTGTAGACGAGGTCGTTCCAGTCGGGGATCTGGTTGTTCACCGGACATCCGGTGTGACAGTACGGGATGCCGCAGTTCATGCAGCGGCTCGCCTGCTTGCGCAGCTTGTCCTCGGGGAGCGGAACCGTGAACTCCTTGTAGTTCCGGATCCGCTTCTTCACGTCCTCGTTGCCGCGATCCTCGCGGTCGAACTCGAGGAAGCCCGTTTCCTTGCCCATTCCCGTCAATCCTACTCGGCCGCGACCGCGGCGGCTTCGTCGCGCTCGGCATCGAGCTGGCGCAGCGCGCGGGCGTAGTCGCGCGGCATCACCTTGACGAATTTCGTCAGCGCGGTGTCCCAGTCGTCGAGCAGCTCCGCGGCCCGCTTGCTGCCGGTGTGCAGCTTGTGCCGCTCCACCAGGATGCGCAGCCGCTCGGCATCGTGGCGCAGCATATCGCCCATGCCGGCGTCCTCGACGCTGCGGGCGCGCTGCTGCGGGCGGCCGGTGCCCTCGTCCGCGCTCGGATTCGGCTCGATGGCCTCGAGATCGACCTGCGCCTGGTTGCACAAGTCGCGGAACGTCCCATCCACGTCATACACATAGGCGACGCCGCCGCTCATGCCCGCGGCGAAGTTGCGCCCCGTCTTGCCGAGCACGCAGGCCACGCCGCCGGTCATGTATTCGCAGCCGTGGTCGCCGGTGCCCTCGACCACCGCGACGGCGCCCGAGTTCCGCACGGCGAAGCGCTCGCCGGCGACGCCGCCCAAGTACGCCTCGCCCGCGATCGCGCCGTAGAGCACCGTATTGCCGACGATGATGTTCTCGGTCGCTTCGCGCGGCGCGCTATCGGGCTGGCGGACGATGATCCGCCCACCGGAGAGCCCCTTGCCGACGTAATCGTTGGCGTCGCCGGTCAGCGCCAGCGTGACGCCGTGGGCGAGCCAGGCGCCGAAGCTCTGCCCGGCCACGCCGGTGAAGTCGATCCGGAGCTGGTCGGGCTTGAGGCCCCTGTGGCCATGAGCCCGGGCGATCTCGCCCGAGAGCATGGCGCCGACGCTGCGGTTGACGTTGCGGATGGTCCGCTCGAGCACGAGCGTCTCGCCGCTGTCGATCGCCGGGCGAGCCGCCGCGATCAGCTCGACGTCGAGCGCGGCGGCAAGGCCGTGGTTTTGTTCGTCCGCCTGATGCAGCGCATGGCCGTGCGCCGGCTGGACCTGGTGCAGCAGCCGGCCGAGGTCGACACCGCGCGCCTTCCACTGCTTGACCAGGTGCCGGGTGTCGAGCCGGTCGACGCGGCCGATCATCTCTTCGACCGTGCGGAAGCCCATCTCGGCCATGATCTGGCGCAGTTCCTCGGCGACGAAGAAGAAGTAGTTGATGACGTGCTCGGGCTGGCCGGTGAAGCGCGCGCGCAGCACCGGGTTCTGGGTGGCGACGCCGACCGGGCAAGTGTTGAGGTGGCACTTGCGCATCATGATGCAACCCGCTGCGATCAGCGGCGCGGTGGCGAAGCCGAACTCGTCGGCCCCGAGCAGCGCGCCGATGGCGACGTCGCGTCCGGTGCGGATGCCGCCGTCGACCTGCACCGCGATGCGAGTGCGCAAGTCGTTGAGGATCAGCGTCTGCTGGGTCTCGGCCAGGCCGATTTCCCATGGGCTTCCGGCGTGGGTGAGCGAGGTGAGCGGCGAAGCGCCGGTTCCACCCTCGTAGCCGGAAATGGTCACGTGGTCTGCGCGCGCTTTCGAAACGCCCGCGGCGACGGTGCCGACCCCGACTTCGCTGACCAGCTTGACCGAAATGCGCGCGGCCGGATTCACGTTCTTGAGGTCGTGGATGAGCTGCGCGAGATCTTCGATCGAGTAGATGTCATGGTGCGGCGGCGGGCTGATCAGGCCGACGCCGGGGGTTGAATGGCGCACCTTGCCGATCGTCTTGTCGACCTTGTGCCCCGGCAGCTGGCCGCCTTCGCCGGGCTTGGCGCCCTGGGCCATCTTGATCTGGATGTCGTCCGAGTTGACCAGGTACTCGGCGGTCACGCCGAACCGGCCGCTGGCGACCTGCTTGATCCGGCTGCGCATCGAATCGCCGTTCGCCAGCGGCACGAAGCGATCAGCCTCCTCGCCGCCTTCGCCGGTGTTGGAGCGGCCGCCGATGCGGTTCATGGCAATGGCGAGCGTGGTGTGCGCCTCGCGGCTGATCGAGCCGAAGCTCATCGCCCCGGTGGCGAAGCGCCTGACGATTGCCTCGGCCGGCTCGACCTCCGAGATGTCGAGCGGCTGCTCGGCCTTCTTCAACTCCATCAGCCCGCGGATCGTCAGCAGCCGCTCGGACTGCTCGTTGATGTCGCGCGCGAAGGCCTCGTAGTTGGCCCAGGAGTTGCCGCGCACGGCGTGCTGCAGGTTGGCGACGGTCGCCGGGGTCCACGCGTGTTCTTCGCCACGCAGGCGGAAGCGGTAGATGCCGCCGACGTCGAGCATCTTCGCGTAAATCGGATTGTCGCCGTAAGCCTCGGCGTGGCGGCGGACCGTCTCCTCGGCGATTTCCTTCAGGCCGGCGCCCTCTATGGTGGTCGCGGTGCCGGTGAAGTACTTGTCGACGAACGCGCTCGACAGGCCGACCGCGTCGAAGATTTGCGCGCCGCAATAGGATTGATAGGTCGAGATGCCCATCTTGGACATGACCTTCATGATCCCCTTGCCGGCCGCCTTGATGTAGTTCTTCTTGACCTGCTGCGGGTCGAGCTCGGGGAACTTCTCGGCCCGCAGCGCCTCGAGCGTCTCGAACGCAAGATAGGGGTTCACCGCCTCGGCGCCGTAGCCCGCGAGGACGCAGAAATGATGCACCTCGCGCGCCTCGCCGGTCTCGACGACGAGCCCGGTCTGCATCCGCAAGCCCTGGCGGACGAGGTGATGGTGCACGGCGGCGGTGGCGAGCAGCGCCGGCATCGGCACGCGATCCGGGCCTTGCGCGCGGTCGGACAAAATCAGGATGTTGCGGTCGGCCAGGACCGCCTCGGTCGCCGCCCAGCACATCTCCTTGAGCGCCTGCTCCAGGCCTTCGGCGCCGGAAACAGCGTCCCAGGTGATGTCGATCGTTTCGGTACGGAACGCGCCGTCGAGCGATTCCTCGACCGAGCGGATTTTTTCCAGGTCGGCGTTCCGGAGGATCGGCTGGTCGACTTCGAGCCGCTTGTGCGTGCCGGCCTCGTGCCCGAGCAGGTTCGGGCGCGGGCCGATCATGCTGGTGAGGCTCATCACCAGCTCCTCGCGGATCGGGTCGATCGGCGGGTTGGTGACCTGGGCGAAATTTTGCTTGAAATAGTCGAACAACAGGCGCGGGCGCTCAGACAGCACCGCAAGCGGGGTGTCCGTGCCCATCGAGCCGACCGGGTCGTCGCCATTGAGCGCCATCGGCTCGAGGAACTTGTCGAGGTCCTCCTCGGTGTATCCGAACGCCTGTTGGCGATCGAGCAGGCTCGTCTCGGTGGCGCGCAGGGCCTCGCGGGCCGTCTCGATCGCTTCGAGATCCTTGAGGTTGTACTGCGCCTTGTCGAGCCACTGCTGGTACGGCCGGGCGCCGGCGAGCTGCGCCTTGAGCTCCTCATCCTCGACGATACGCCCCTGCTCGAGGTCGATCAGCAGCATCTTGCCCGGCTGCAGGCGCCACTTGCGGACGATGTCCTCTTCGGCGAACGGCAACACCCCGCTTTCCGAGGCCATGCAGACGATATCGTCCTTGGTGATCGTGAAGCGCGCGGGCCTGAGGCCGTTGCGGTCGAGCGTAGCCCCGACCTGGCGGCCGTCGGTGAAGGCCACGGCGGCCGGGCCGTCCCAAGGCTCCATCAGAGCTGCGTGGTATTCGTAGAACGCGCGCCGGGCCGGATCCATCAGCGGGTTGCCGGCCCACGCCTCCGGGATCAGCATCATCATCGCATGCGCAAGCGAATAGCCGCCAAGCAGCAGCAGCTCGAGCGCGTTGTCGAGGCAGGCGGTGTCGGACTGGCCGTGTGGGATGATCGGCCACAGCTTGTCGAGGTCGGCGCCGAGCAGCGGCGATTCCATCGTCCGCCGCCGGGCGTTCATCCAGTTGACGTTGCCGCGAACGGTGTTGATCTCGCCGTTGTGGGCGATCAGGCGATAGGGATGCGCCAGCTTCCAGCTGGGAAAAGTATTGGTGCTGAAGCGCTGGTGGACAAGGCCGAGCGCGCTGA
>JANWHA010000108.1 GCA_025450635.1 Croceibacterium sp.
ATATCAATGACTTGAATGTGCGTGGAGGCCCGAGCCGGAATCGAACCGGCGTGCAAGGATTTGCAGTCCTCTGCGTAACCACTCCGCCATCGGGCCTCACGCGGAGTGGGCGCCCTAGCGAATGGCCCTCGGAGGCGCAATGCGAAAGCGGGCCCGCGGCTTGCCTCGACGCGTTGCAAGGCATAGCACTCGGACGAAATCAGGAGCGCAGCGTGGCCGACGACAAAGACGTGAAGATGCAGCGGATCGCCGGGCACAGCGAGGAGCGCTTCCTCGGCTCGGATATCTTCGAGAGCACGCGGCACACCCTGCCCCCGCCCCGGCGCGGCGGCAGGATCCGCGAGGAGGCGCGCGAGATCGACGTCTACCACCAGTGCGACGTCGCGGTAATCGGCGGCGGCCCGGCCGGCTGCGCGGCGGCGTGGGCGGCGGCCAAGGCCGGCGCCGACGTGACGCTGGTCGAGCGCTACAACTGCCTCGGCGGGCTTTCGACCGGCGGCCTGGTCATGTGGATCGACCGCATGACCGACTGGCAGGGCAACCACGTGATCCAGGGCTTCGCGCGCGAGTTCATCGAGCGCATGCCGGCAGAGAGCGTCGCCGGGCCGCCGCGCGCCGACTGGGGCCAGACCGACCCGCTCAAGGTCAATTACTGGCAGAACCGCACCACCGCGTTCCACGGCATCGTCCAGTGGGCGCCGACGCTCGACCCCGAGGTGATGAAGCTCAACAACCAGGAGATGCTGCTCGCCGCCGGCGTGCGCCTGGTATTCCACGCCTGGGCCGCGCGGCCGATCGTCGAGGACGGCGTCGCCAAGGGTGTGGTGTTCGAAAGCAAGGCCGGGCGCCAGGCGCTGCTCGCGAAGGTGGTGGTCGACACCAGCGGCGACGGCGACATGTTCGCCCGCGCCGGGGCCGACTTCGACACCGACATCGAGGAGGGCGACGTCCACCACTCGATGAACACCGCGTGGGTCGCCGGCGGGGTCGACATGAACCGCTGGATCAACTGGAAGACGCTGTACCCCGAGCAGCTGCGGCAGTTGGTGGAGAAAGGCCGCGAAGAGCTCGGCTTCTTCCAAACGCCCTACGTCACCTGGCGGCCGGACATCGCGATGTGGCTCGGGCCGCGCCAGTCGGGCCTCTCGGCGCTCGACGTCGACGACATGACCGAGGTCGAGATCCGCTGCCACCGGCTGATGGAAGGGCACACCCGCTTCTTCCGCGAGAACGCGCCGGGGTTCGAGAACTGCTTCAGCCTGCAAAGCGCGAGCCAGCTTGGCGTGCGCCATACCCGGCGGTTGGCGGGTGTCAGCCGGATCGAGCGCAAGGACTGGCCCCTCGGCGGGGCGCGGCCCGACGAAGTGGGTATCAGCCCGTCGATCAGCCCCAAGTTCCCGGTCGTCTCGGTACCGTACGGCAGCCTGGTTCCGCGCGCGCTCGACGGCATGCTCGCCGCCGGCCGCCACGTGAGCTGCGACGCCAACAGCCACGGCTTCATGCGCGAAATCCCGCAATGCTGGCTGACTGGCCACGCGGCGGGCGTCGGCGCAGCGGTGGCGGCGAACCGCGGCGTGCAGCCGCGGGCGGTTGACGTTGACGAGGTGCGCGCGATCCTGCGCTCGCAAGGCGCGCACCTCAGCGAGGATGCGGCGGTCGTGAAGGCGCGCGGCGAGACCGATTCGGTGCCTGCCGAATAGGCGACGTTGACATAAGCCGCCCAGACCGCACACAGTCCACGGCGAAAGACCCGGAGGCGGTGTGACGTGACTGGGCTTGCACGATGGCTGGCGGGATTCGGCGCGATCTGCGCTGCCGCCCCCCTCGTCGCTCAGTCCGCGCCGCCCACTGAAATATCAGCGCCGCAGCCCGACGCCCAGCCCGCCAGCGACGATATCGTTGTCACGGGCAAGCATGAGCGGGCGCCGACGGCGAAGCAGGTTTACGATCAAGCCAAGAGTATAACTCGCATCGGCCCTCACGAAGCCTACCTCGTCGCCCTGCCGCGCTTCTGGGGACCGATCTGCCCCGGCGTGGCGGGTCTACGCACGGATTATGCCGAAGCGATGGTCGAGCGGATGCGCGAGACCATCGCCCGGTTGAAGATTCCGCTGGCGCGCGAGAACTGCACGGCCAATCTCGTCGTCGCCTTCACCGATGATGGCCGCTCGCTGCTGGCCGACCTCAAGCGCGACCGTCCGGAGATCTTCCATCTGCTGTCGCCGGCGGAGCAGGCCGAGCTCCTAAGCGACCCCGCCCCGGTGCACGTATGGAACAACATCGCGATGCGCTGGACCGGCGCCGGGCCGCCGCCGCCCCGCGGCCTCAAGGCCAGCGTATGGGGCCAGCTCAACCGCAACGCGATGCCGGAAAGTTACGACATGGTCGGCGCGCTGGTGGTGTTCGATCGCGATGGCGCGAAGGGGATGACCCTGGATCAGCTGGCGGATTATGCAACCATGCGCGGCCTCAGCCACACGCGCCCAGCACAGGGCGGCCAGCCGATGGCGACGATCCTCTCGCTGTTCGACGGCGCGGGAGGGAGCCCGGACCAGCTGACCGACTTTGATGCCGGCTATCTCCGCAGCCTGTACTGGTCGGTGCCCAACGCCTCGGCGGCCAAGAAGCTGGTCGACGTGCAGCACTGGGCCGAGCAGGCCGCCAAGGAACCGGTTGCGGTCAAGCGGTAGTGGTGGAACCCGCACCCTCGCCAAGCGTCTTGCCGGCGAAGGAGACTTAACATGGGTATACTTATCATGATCGTGGTCGGCATCCTGGTCGGATGGCTGGCGAGCGTGGTCGTCGGTGGCGGCGGCGGGGTGATCTTCGACATGATCGTCGGCTTTCTCGGCGCGCTGATCGCCAGCTTCATCTTCGGCGGCGCGTCGTTCCTATCCGGCGACATCTCGCTGATGTCGATCCTGTGGTCGGTCGTCGGCGCGATCGTGCTGCTGCTGGTGCTGCGCCTGTTCCGCGGCGGGTTTGCGCGGCGCTTGTAGAGCCGCCTCTAAGGTTCGTGGAATTCGAATTCCACGAGATAGACATTGTCGCCCGAGCCGTGCTTCGCCACTGCCAGCAAATCCTCAACGCTGTCGAACCCAGAGCGAAGCGCGAGCTCGGGCGTGATCTTGTCCCATTCGATCTCGCGCACTGAGGTCACGAGAATCGCGCCGGGGCCGAGGCGGTAGCGGCCGCCGACCTTCACGTGCGGCCGCTGCCAGATACGCAGGCTGCAGGTGATCTCGCCCAGCATCACCCGGTCGCGCAGGCGCTTGGCGAACATCATCGGAGCAGTCTCGCTAGCTCGCGGGAATCGGCCGGGATTCCAGGGTTTCGGTGCTCCGCTGGCTCTCCGTTTGACCGTCAGGGCGCCTAATCTCAATCTTAGTCAGCCGCGTCCGCCGCCAAATTTCGCCAGCCGAATTTGCTTCGAAGTCGATTGTGATCGTGCCCGAAATCCGCTCACTCGCGTGTGTCTTGATCGCGTCGGCGCGATCGAGTTTCTTGCCGCTGATCTCGGCCACTCCGAGGTCTGTCTCGACCCGCTGCTGCCGGACTTGCTCCGGATCGACGGGTAGCTCGACCGAGTAGATCGCCCCGCCGTCGGGGCCAGGTTTCCTCACCAGTGGCGCGCCTTGCAGCGCGCCGGAATCCCGATAGAGCGCTCCTTCGCGGACCTGCGCACCCCCCAAATCGAACGCTCGCACGATCGTGATAGCCGACTGCGGGTCGCACTCGATGCGAAAGGCATTCCAGGTGAAGATCAGATGCCCGCAAACCTCGCGCGTCCAATGAGCCGACTTGAGCCATTTCTCGGCGCGCGCCCGAAGTTCGGGCTCGTTGAGCAACTGCATCGAGCCGTCGGGGCGCTTGAGGATCAGGGCGGGAAGCTGCCAGGTCGCGGCGCGTTCGTTCTTTGATGCCTCTTTTGGCAAATCGTATTCGAGTTCCACGCCGGCGTCAGTCTCACCGACGGCGCGTTCGATTATGGCGTCCTGATCGTGCGTACTCCCCCGCGATCCCGGTCCCGGTTCGGTCGCAAACGTGGTGTCTTGGACTCGCACGATCTCGTGAGTCGTGCCGACCTCCGCTCGGGCCGAGATGGGCACGATCGTCAAAAGCGCGACGCAAATCCCGACCAGCTTCATGGCCGCCGCTCGCTAGTCGGCCGAAGGGGTCAGCACGCCGCCGGTGCTCATGTCGCGAACGTCGTGGCGGAAGGTGTTGAGGTAGCCAGTCGCCGGGGTCTTCCAGCCGGGGCCGTTGCGGCGAGCGAGTTCGTCGGGCGACACGTTGACATCGATGCTGCGGTTGGCGACGCTGATCGTGATCACATCGCCGTCGCGGATCTTGCCGATCGGGCCGCCGGTGGCGGCTTCGGGGTGGACTTCGGCCACCGTCAGGCCCTTGAGACAGAGCCCTGAGAGCTGGCCGTCGGTGACGAAGGCGGTGGTTTTGGCGAGGCCGGCGGCATCGAGCGCGAACAGGATCACGCTGGCGCTGCCGCCCATCGCCGGGCCGCCACGCAACCCCTGGTTGCGGGCGACGACGACGTCGCCCGGCTGGACGACCTTGTCCTCGATCGCCTGCATCGTCTCGGCGGTGCTTTCGAACACCCGCGCGGGGCCGGTGAACTCCTCCGGCCGCGAGCCGTCGCGGATGCCGAGGCGGACGACCGCGGTTTCGGCGAAGCTGCCCTTGAGGATGGCGATGCTCGGGCCGGGGCCGACCGGATCGTCCATCGCGTGAATGATCTCCGGGCCGGGAATTTCATAGCCTTCCAGGTTCTCGGCCAAGGTCTTTCCGGTGCAGGTGAGCGCGCCGGTATCGATGCGGCTTTCGAGGCGCTTCAGCACTGCCCTTGCGCCGCCGGCGTCCTCGAACTGCTCGATGCGGATGTCGCCGGTCGGGCGCACGGCGGAGAGGACGGGCACGTCGCTCATCTCCTCCCACAGCGCGAACACGTCGAGGCCGTTCTGCGCCTCGATGGCCGTGGCCTGGAGATGCTTGATCGCGTTGATCGAGCCGGAGACGGCGAGCACCGTCGCCACGGCGTTCTTGAACGCGCCGGGCGTGAGGATGTCGCGCGGCTTCAAGTCCTCGTGGACCATCTCGACGATCCGCCGCGCCGCGGCGCGCGCGTTGGCCTGCATCTTCGGGCTGTTGGCGCGCACCGGCGCGTGGCCGGGCAGGCACATGCCGAGCGCCTCGACCGTCGAGTGCATCGTGTTGGCCGTCGCCATCCCGGCGCACACGCCCGGGCCCATGATTGCGTTCTCGGCCAACTCGGCGATCGGGAACTTCGGCTCGCGCCCGAAGCGCATGCCGATGGTGCCCGACCACACGTCCTCGACGTCGACCGGCTCGCCCTCGATTTCGCCCGCCGGCTGGTAGCCGCCGATGACCAGGATCGTCGGAATATTGAGCCGGGCGGCGGCCATCAGGTGGCCCGGCGGGGTCTTGTCGCAGCTCGTCAGGCAGATCATCCCGTCGAGCAGCGCCGCTTCGACCTGCACCTCGATGTCGTTGGCGATGATGTCGCGCCCGGCGAGGATGTAGCTGCCGGCCTTGTTGGCGCCGGTGATGAAGTCCGAGGGCGCGGCGGTGCGCACCTCGAACGGCACGCCGCCGGCGGCGCGGATCTCTTCCTTCACGATCTTGGCGATACCATCGAGGTGGGCATAACAGATCGCCAGCTCGCTCGAGGAGTTGACCACCGCGATCTTCGGCTTCTCCATGTCCTCGAGGGAGAGCCCGAGCGCGCGCCAGTTGGCGCGGCGGCTGGGCGTGTTGGCGGCGAGGCTGCGTAAGGTCATGTGAAGATACTCATGCGATGATTGGTTCGGCGGACTCAATCGCGCGCTCGGCGTGAAGCCGGCGCGCAAAATAGGCCAGGGCGAGCAGGCAGATTATCAAACCCACCAGGCAAGCGGCGGAGAAAAGGAAGCCAGCGAGAACCGCCGCCTTGCCGCCGAGGAACAGCTGAGCGCCGACAATCGGCGCTGCCACGGCGGCGATCTTCGCAACGAAACTTGCCCAGCCTCCGCCAGTCGAGCGCACCGCGCTCGGATAGTAGATCGTCGTGATCGAGATCACCGCTGCATGCTCTGCCCCGATCATGATCGAACCGAGAGCGACGAGTTCGATGAACAGCATCTGGCTCTGAACGCCCAACCCGCTGGCGATCAGGGCGGGAATGCCGATGAGCGGCGCGAGGACGATCCATCCCGGGCCACGCCGTTCGGTGAAAAGGAGCAACAACACTCCGCCGATTGCGCCCAGCAACCCGCTTATCGAGCCGATGTTGTTCGCCAGGTGCGCATCGAGACCGTAGGTCGTGAGCGACAGCACGCCGAGCTTCGCCCTGAAGTAGATCGCGAACGAAGAGAAGAAGTACGCGGCCCAGACCAGTGGGGTGACATAGACAAGCGCTCCCCGGAACAGCTCGCGAAACTTCGCGAGAGGTGATTCGCCATCCGACTGGGTACGCTCGTCTGACAGGGTGAAGTTAGCGTACCGCGACATGTCGACCGCAGGACCGAACCGAGACAGCAGGGGGATTACTACCGCGGCGGGTCGGCCCTTCGCAACAAGCCACCGCGCGGATTCCGGCAGGGTAAAGAAGAGCAAAACCGCAAGCGCGCCGGTCAGTACTCCCGAAAAGAAGAACACGCCTTGCCAGCCGTGCTGGGGCGCAATCCAGTTGACGACTTGGCCGGCCGCCGCTCCGCCGACGCTGAACCCGAGCATGATGATCGTCACGGCCGTTGCTCGCCTCGCATGGGGCATGGCCTCGATGTTGAGGGCCCAGGCGGGCGCCAGAAGCCCGCCGATGGCCAGCCCGCCGATCAAGCGCATTGCGACAAGCGTTGCCGGGTTGGGTGCGAACCCCGTCGCAAAGGTAAGGAGGGCTCCCAGGAACGTACACACTATGATCACAGGCCTTCGCCCGACCACATCGGCAACATACGAGCCGACAAGAGACCCGATCATCTGGCCCAGGGACGTGGCGGCGGTGAAATAGCCCGCCATCGCCGTGGTCAACCCCATTTCCTTGGTGATCTGCGGCAGCGTGTAAGCGTCGAGCGAGAAGTCCAGCCCATCGAAAAAGGTCACGAAGCAGGAAATGACCAACAGCCATACGTGGAAGCGCGTTATGCCTGCGTTCTCCAGGAACGCGGTCACGTCGAGCGTGCGGGAATCCGCATCGGCGGGCATGGGCAACCTCTCTTGTTGTCTTTGTCCGAGACGTAACGTGCCCTTCCCCATGGCGCCAGCGATTATCCGCCCTCGAGCGCCGCTTCCGCGGGCCACGGGCGATGGCAGCGCAAGCAGGCGTCGAGCGCGTCCTCCTCGGCGGCCTCTGCGGCAAGTGTCGACGAAGGACCGTCGATCAGGCGGTAGCCGCCGGCCGGATCGGTCGCGACGAGACGCCCACAGCCGAATTCCGCGAGCTTGCTGCGTAGGCGCGAGACGTGGACCTCGACGCTGTTGGTCTCCGGCTCGTGGTTGAGGCGCCACACCTCGCGCAACAGCTGGCCCTTGGTGACTCGCTTGCCCGGCACATCGGCGAGCCGCCACAACACGCCGAACTCGCGCGGGTGGAGAGCCAGCCAGCGCCCGCCGCGGCGCGCGTCGCGGTGGAACAGGTCGAGCGTCAACGGCCCGACGGCGCGCCAGCGCGGCAGCATGCCGAACATCTCGTCGACGCGGCGGGCGCGGGCTTCGAGCTCGCGCAGGCCGGCATCTGACGGGAGAACCTCCGCGCAGCCGAGCGTCAGCAATGCCGCACGCTCGTCGGGCTGCTCGACGCCAAGCATTAGCAAACGCCATGCCCGGCCAGCGGCGGCGGCGATCGCCTCGCGCTCGCCGGCGGCGAGGCCACGCGCATCAATGAGCAGGACATGGCCGCAGTGGCCCTCGCCGGCGCACAGCGTCCATCCCAGCCGCTGCAAGTCCCATTGCCATGGCGGGTCGCGCCCTGCCGCAACCCATCCGAAAGTCGCCACCCCGACACTCCGCCGACCCTTTTCTTATCGCAGCATCGTCAACAGGTTGGCGCCGCGGGCGCAACCCCCGAATGGTCCGCTTCGGCGTAAAACTTCAGGCGGCGGTGGTGTTGACGCCCATCTGCTGGAGATAGCGCTTCACGTTGCGCGCCGCCTGGCGCAAGCGCTGCTCGTTCTCGACCATGGCGATGCGCACGAAGCCCTCCCCCTGCTCGCCGAAGCCGACCCCAGGCGCGACCGCCACTTCGGCGTGGGTGAGCAGCTGCTTGGCGAACTCGAGGCTGCCCATGTGCGTGAGCGACGGAGGCAGCGGCACCCAGGCGAACATCGAGGCCGGCGGCGGGGGGATGTCCCACCCGGCGCGGCCGAACGATTCGACCATCACGTCACGGCGCTTCTGGTACAGCTCGCGGTTGCGATCGACGATTTCCTGCGGGCCATTGAGCGCGGCACAGGCCGCGGCCTGGATCGGCGTGAACGCGCCGTAATCGAGGTATGACTTGACCCGCGTGAGGGCCGAGATCAGGTCGCGATTGCCGACGCAGAAGCCGATCCGCCAGCCGGCCATCGAGAAGGTCTTGCTGAGGCTGGTGAACTCGACCGCCACGTCCTTCGCCCCCGGCACCTGGAGAATCGACGGCGTCGGCTTGCCGTCGAAATAGAGCTCGGAATAGGCGAGGTCCGAGATGACCCAGATCTTGTTCTCCTTGGCCCACGCCACCAGCCGCTCGTAGAACGCGAGGTCAACCACTTCGGCGGTCGGGTTCGAGGGGAAGTTGACAACCAGCACACTCGGCCGCGGGATGGTGAACCGCATCGCCCGGTCGAGCGCGTCCCAATAGTTCGCGTCAGGCGTCGTCGGGACCGCGCGGATCGTCGCCCCGGCGACCATGAAGCCGAAGGTATGGATCGGATAGCTCGGGTTCGGCGCCAGCACGACGTCGCCCGGCGCGGTAATCGCGGTGGCGAGGCTGGCGAGCCCTTCCTTCGAGCCCATCGTCACCACCACCTCGCGCTCCGGATCGAGCTCGACGCCGAAGCGGCGGCCGTAATAGTTCGCCTGCGCCCGGCGCAGCCCGGGAATGCCCTTCGACTGCGAATAGCCGTGCGCATCGGGCTTGCGGGCGACTTCGCACAGCTTGTCGATCACGTGCTGCGGCGGCGGCAGGTCCGGGTTGCCCATGCCGAGATCGATGATGTCCCGCCCCGCCTGGCGTGCTGCGTGCCGCATCGCGTTGACTTCGGCGATGACAT
>JANWHA010000109.1 GCA_025450635.1 Croceibacterium sp.
CGGAATCGTCTGGATCGCGCAATTGATTGCTCGCAAGTGCGGTTTGGCCTCACTAAGTTGCGCCGATGAGCGCGACCGACACGACCGACCTGTTCACCGAAATGCTGCGCATGCAGAGCGAGGCGGCTCGAGAGATCGTCGCCGCCAGCATGTCGAACCAGGCGGCGCTCGCCGAATGGGGTCAGGCGGCACAGCGGCTGCACGCGATGTGGCTCGATTCCCACCAGCCGCAAGGTGTGCCCGAAGCGCCGGTTCCCTTCCTCGCAGACCCGGCGCAGTGGATGGGGCTGATGCAGGCGTGGTACAATCAGGTCCCGATGCTCGACCCCGTGCGCCAGCAGGAGCTGTGGCAGGAGGGTGTCAGCCTGTGGCAGACCATCCTCGAGCAGTACGGCGTCGGTCCGGACGGCGAGACTACCGCCAAACCGCCCAAGGACGAGCCCGACCTTCCGCGCCACGACCCGCGCTTTGCCGACCCCGCGTGGCGCGAGCAGCCCGTTTTCGCGCTGATCCACCAGACCTACCTGCTGCTCGCCGAGCGGCTGAGCGAGATGGTCGACGATGTCGGCGGCCTCGACAAGGAGGAACGCGAGCAGCTTCGTTTTGCCCTGAAGAGCGTGCTCGATGCGATGAGCCCGGCGAATTTCCCCTTGACCAACCCGGTGGTCCTCGAGCGCACGCTGGAGACCCACGGGGCCAACCTCATCCGCGGGGTCGAGCGCCTCACCGCCGACCTCGAGAAAGGCCAACTGACCCACACCGACGCGAGCGCGTTCAAGCTCGGCGAGAACATCGCCTGCACCCCGGGCAAGGTGGTGCACGAGACGCCGCTGTACCAGTTGATCCAGTACTCGCCGGCGACCGACGAGGTGCTGGCGATCCCCGTGGTGATCTTCCCGCCGTGGATCAACCGCTTCTACATCCTCGACCTCAACCCGAAGAAGAGCTTCGTTAAATGGGCGGTCGAGCAGGGCCTGACCGTGTTCATCGTCAGCTGGCGCTCGGCCGATGCGAGCATGGCCGATGTCGTGTGGGACGATTACATCCGCGCCGAGATCGAGGCGATCGACGTGATCCGCGGGCGGCTGAGCGTTCCGGCGGTCCACGCGATCGGTTATTGCGTCGCCGGCACCACGCTGGCGGCGGCGCTGGCGATCCTGGCCCGGCGCGACCAGGCGGACAAGGTCAGGAGCGCGACCTTCCTCACCGCGCAAGTCGATTTCGAGCGCGCCGGCGATCTCAAGAACTTCGTCAGCGACACCCAGCTGGAGCTCATCCGGCAGGCCAGCCAGGGCGGCTATCTCGACGGCCGCTACATGGCGGCGACGTTCAACATGCTGCGCGGGGCGGACCTGATCTGGAACTATGTCGTCAATTATTACCTGCTGGGAGAGGACTATCCCGCGTTCGACTTGCTGTACTGGAACGGAGACGTGTCCAACCTGCCGGCGAGCTGGCACGCGAGCTATCTCAAGGACCTCTACCGCGACAACAAGCTGGTGCAGCCCGATGCGCTCAGCGCCGACGGTACGCCGATCGACCTCAACCTGGTCGAGACGCCGAGCTACGTTCAGGCCGGGCGCGAAGATCATATCGCCCCGGCCGAGAGCGTCTGGCGGCTGACCGGGGAGCTGGCCGGGCCGATCCGCTTCGTGCTTGCCGGGAGCGGCCACATCGCCGGCGTGGTCAACCCGCCCGCCGCAAAAAAGTACCAGTACTGGACCAACGAAGCGCCGGCAGCTTCGCTCGAAGCTTTCCTTGCCGGCGCCGAGGAGCACAAGGGAAGCTGGTGGCCTGACTGGCTGCAGTGGCTCCAGGCGTTCGATTCCAGGCGCGTGGAGGCGACGGGTAAGCGCAAGCCCGGGGGACCGGGCGATACGGTGATCGAGGACGCACCCGGACGGTACGTCGCGACGCGCTGAGGCTCGCCCAGCGGCCACCTTAAGGCGCTATTGCTGCACTGCACAAAATCCGCTTGACTTCGCACTTGCGGTGCCTATTTTGTGCACTGCAACAAGACTGTCGGATTCGACGTCGGCACGAGGAAGCAAGGACGATGGCCGATTCGCACGATAAGGCCGTGAAAAGCGCCGAGGAAGCCTATGCCGCAGCCGCGGCAGCACCGGCCAGGTCCGAGTTCGCCACGGCCGAGGCTGCGCCCGTCATCATCGACCAACCGGTGACGGACGAAGCCTCGGTCAGGGCGCCTGCAAAGGGCGCCGCACCAAGGAACGCAAAGCCGGCCACCAAGAAGCCGGCGAGTACGAAGCGCAGGACGATTTCCAAGCCGCGGCGCGTACCGGCCCCCAAGGCTGCTCGCACCCCGGCCAAAGCCACCACACCCGCTATCACCGAATTGAAGGACACTATCATGGCCACTGCCAAGACGACCGATTTCACCAAGCCGTTCACCGATGCCATCGGGGATGCCCAGACCAAAGCCAAGGCCGCCTACGACAAGGGCGCCGAGTTGGCCGCCGAAGCGACCGAATTCGCCAAAGGCAATGTCGAAGCCCTCGTCGAGAGCGGCAAGATCTACGCTGCCGGCGTGCAAACCCTCGGCAAGGCCTATGCCGACGAAGCCAGGACGGCCTACGAGACGCTGACCGCCGACCTCAAGGAACTGGCCGCCGTAAAGAGCCCGGCCGAGCTGTTCCAGCTGCAAGCCAAGCTCGCGCGCCGCAACTTCGACGCGATGGTCGCCTACGGCTCGAAGAACACCGACGCGGCGATCAAGCTCGCCGGCGAGAGCTTCGCGCCGATCTCCGGCCGCATCAGCCTTGCCGCCGAGAAAGTCGCGAAGGCGGCCTGAAACCCCACCACCCAAGGCCGGCGACTCTCCTCTCCCAGTGCCGGCCGAACGAGCGGGCCGGACGGAACTTTCCGTCCGGCCCGCTTCCCTATGTGGGGCGGTAACCCTTTGCGTGGCCCAGCACCTTGCGGCGGGGCCGCGCGATACGATATCTTTCCAGCCCAGATGACTTGGAATCGCGCCTCTCTTCCGGCCCAGCCCCCTCTCCCGCCCCGCGCGGCGGGAGACGACGACGAATCGGGGATCGGCATCCGCGAAGGCCAGGGCCAGGTCGGCATCGCCACCCGCACCCGCGCCAAGCCGAAGAAGCCGAGTCAGTACAAGGTGCTGATGCTCAACGACGATTATACTCCGATGGAATTCGTCGTGATGTGCCTCAAGCGCTTCTTCCGCATGGATCTGGAACAAGCGACGCGGGTAATGCTTCACGTCCACCAGAAAGGGGTCGGCGTATGCGGGGTGTTCCCTTACGAGGTGGCCGAGACCAAGGTGAACCAGGTGATGGACTTCGCCCGGCAGAACCAGCATCCGCTGCAGTGCACGCTGGAGAAGGCCTGAACATTCGAGCGGTTCGCGCGTCGCGGGGGAATGACCTGCGCGAAATAGGCGTTATAGCCTTGCCGTCCCACAAGCCCGACCGATCGCGACGCACCCGTTGAGATTCATCACCGCCACCGACCGCTACATCTTCCGCCTCGTGATGGTGCCGATGCTGGCGGTGTTCTGTATCGCCGCCTCGCTGCTGATACTCGACAAGATGCTCAAGCTGTTCGAGTTCGTCTCCGTCCAGGGGGGCCCGGTCGGCGTGGTGTTCAAGATGCTGGTCAACCTGTTCCCGGAATACGCCGGGCTGGCGATTCCGCTCGGGCTGCTGCTCGGCATCCTGCTCGCCTTCCGCAAGCTTGCCACCTCGAGCGAGCTCGACGTGCTGCGCGCCGTCGGCTGGAGTTACGTGCGCCTGCTGCGCGTGCCGTACCTGATCGCGGTGGTGCTGGTCGGGGTCAACTTCGCGATTGTCGGCTATCTCCAGCCCCTCGCCCGATACGCCTACGAGCAGCAGGATTTCGAGCTTCGCTCAGGTGCGCTCGGCGCGTCGATCAAGATTGGCGAATTCACTACCCTGAAAGACCGCATGGCCCTGCGGATCGAGCAAAGCAAAGACGACGGACGGCTGCTGATGGGCATTTTCGCTCGCGTGGTCGACAAAAAGGGGCAAGTGCTGTCGATCTCGGCTCGCGAAGGCACGTTCCTGTCGGCTCCGGACAACCGCAACACGATCGTGTTGCGCCTGCTTGACGGCACGATCGTGCAGACCGCGCCCGGCCAGAGGCCAAGGGTCCTTAGCTTTTCGCAGCACGACCTGCCGATCGATCTGCCAGCGATCGAGCGCTTCCGCGCCCGCGGCAACGAGGCGCGCGAATACATCATTCCCGAGCTGCTCAAGCTCGGCTGGAACTCGCAGACGCCCAAGGCAGCGCGGGCCGACAACCAGGCCAATTTCAACTATCGCATGGTCGAGGTGGTGATGATGCTGCTGCTGCCGCTGCTCGCGGTGGCGCTGGCGATCCCGCCGAAGCGCTCGACCTCGGCACTCGGGGTGTTCGTCTCGATCGTGCTGGTGGTCGCCTATCACAAGGTGAACGAATACGGCCAGTCGATCGCCGAGCTCGGCCGGGTCAATCCGTACCTCGCGCTGTGGGGCCCGTTCGTGGTCTTCGCGGCGCTGATCGTGTGGATGTTCTACAGGGTCGCCTTCGTCCCCGGCGGACAGGCGATCGGGGCACTGGAGTCCGCCTACGCCAAGATCGCCCGGCGGGTGAAGCGGCTGTGGCAGCGGCGCGATCGGGCGCGCGGGATCATCCCGATCGAGGCCGCCGATGCTGTTTGATTTCTTCCCGTCGCGGACCCTGACCTGGTACCTCGCCAAGACCTTCGTCAGCCGCATCCTGGCGGTGCTGATCATGCTGGTGCTGGTGCTGATGATGCTGGACCTGTTGTCGCACAGCGCGGACGTTCTCGCCTATCCCGGCAATGGACAGGCGCAGTTGCTGCATTACGTGGCGCTACGCGTGCCCCAGCTGGTCGCCGAGTTCCTGCCCTACTCGGTCCTGCTGGCGACGATCATCACCCTCGTTGGCTTCAACCAGAACAGCGAGGTTATCGCGATGAAGGCGGCGGGGCTCTCGGCGCACCAGATCCTTGCCCCCCTGATGCTCGCGGCGGCGGTGGTGGCGGCCGCCTCGTTCTCGTTCAACGAGCGCGTCGTCACCCGCGCCACGGCGGCCCTGTCGGCGTGGCAGGCGGTCGATTACGGGCCGATCCCGCAGCAGAGCAATGTCCGCGCCAACGTCTATCTGACCTCGGGCAACGATATTCTCGAGGCCTCGCTGGTCAGCGGCACCGGCCCCGCGACCCAGATGCGCAACGTCACCTACTATCAGCGCGATTCGCGCGGCATGATCCAGCGCGAGCTACGGAGCGATTCTGCGGTCTGGGCCAATCCGGGCTGGCGGCTCAGCAATCCGAAAATCTTCGATGTCCGCACCGCGGCGTCGACCCGGGCCGACGGACCGGTCGTGGTCGGGCAGAACCTGACGCTCGGCCAGGTGGCGCTGGGCAAGGTCGATCCCGATGCCGAGCCGCTGCCGCAGCTCTCGCACTCCATCAAGGCGCTCGACGAGGCCGGCCGGCGCACCGCTGAGGTCAAGGGCAAGTGGTGGCACAAGATCTCCGGCCCGCTCGCCGCCGTGCTGATGCCGCTGCTCGGAGCGGTCGCCGGCTTCGGCTTGGCCCGCTCAGGCCAGCTGTTCACGCGCGCGATTATCGGCATGGCGCTGGGGTTTGCGTACTTCATCGTCGATAACGCCGCCCTGGCGATGGGCAGCTTCGGCGGCTACCCTCCCTTGCTCGCGGCCTGGGCGCCTTTCCTGTTGTTCCTCCTCGTCGGGGAGACGGTGCTGATCCGGACCGAAGAATAGGTTTCGGCGCCATATTTTTGCCTCTTTCGGGAACCGGAAGCGGGTCCCGCGCGTCATGCCGGCAACGCCGAGGGAGACTTTCGGATGAGAACGCTCGCGCCGCTGCAACGTGCGTGGGCGATGATGGGATACCGCCGACCGGCGATGGGGGCCGCCAGCGGCGCGTGTTACGTTTGGCCCCAACCGAAGGAGTATTTGGGATGAAGAAGATTTTCCTTGCCGCGCTGGTTGGCACCGCCGTGCTTGGGCTGAGTGCCTGCGGCAAAGACAACGACGCCGACAACGCGACGTCGACCGACACCACGGTGGCGACGACCGACACGTACGCAACCCCGGCTGCGACCGACACCACGGCCACCACCGACGTGACCTCGACCGACACGGGCGCCGCTGCCGCCACGACCGGCGCGACCACCACCAGCACAACGACCACCACTTCCAGCAACGACTGATTCCAGTCCGCGCGAAAAGATCCGGCCTCCGCGTTTCGACGCGGGGGCCGCTTCATTTGCGGCTAGCGACGGCTCATCGTGCTGCGCGCGATCCGCGCCAGCAGCAGCGTCATGCCTTTGTGGTTGGCCTGCCAGAACGTCGTGTCCGGCTCGAAATGCGCGCGCAGGCGGCGGTGGGCCTCTCCGAGCGAGTGGTAGGGCATGCTCGGCATCAGGTGATGGAGGGCATGATAGCGCAGGCCCACCGGCGCCCACACCACGGCGAAAGGCGACGGTGGCGGAACATTGACCGAATCGAGATACTGCGCCGTCACCGTCATGGCCTCGCCCTCGTTCTCCCACAAGTGAGCGACGAGGGTGCGCAATTGGTTGAGCAGCGCGACAACCGAAAAAACCGCCAGCGCGACCAGCAGCGGGTGCCATCCCAGCGCGAACACGCTCGCCACCAGCACCATCGCCCAGGCGCTGGCGCCCACTTCCTGCCAGAAGAAACGGCGCTTCATCTCGCCCTCGGCCGGGCGGCGGCGGAAGGCAGGGTTGATCGAGAGCGCCGAGAAGCGCTCCCAGACGAAAGTCCTCAGCCTGGGAAAGATCGTCCCGAGCGGCGTCAGGAGCGCGAAACGGATCACCAGGGCCGGCGGGGCGAGCAGCGCGATCAGGATGAAGGCCGGCAGCGACCACGGCTTCATCAGCGCCAGCGGGAGGTATTCCGGATCGTGGGCCGTGCCGTAGCGCGTGCGGGCGTGATGCAGGGTGTGCACGCCCTCATACATGAACGACGGCGTCAGCATCGGGATGCCGACGAGCACGTTCCACGCCGCGCGAAAGCCTGGAAGCGCGTTGCGATGCAGGTGCGAAAGCTCGTGGATGAACAACAGCGCGCGATAGAGCGCCAGCACGGCGACGAGGCCGCAAGCAACCGCCAGCCACGGAGCATGCGCCAGGATCGCGCCGGCGAGCGCGGCATAGCCGATCGCCGCCGAGCCGAGCATGTCGGGCCAGTAAACGCCGGCACGCGCCTCGCCGATGTCGCGCGTCAGCTCGGCAGCCGCGCGCATCATCGCCTTGTCGTCCGGAATCTCCGCGTGAACCCGCCTTGCCGGCGCGCGGGCATCCGGCATCGCCGGGCCGAAAGTCTGAATGGCCGTCATCGTGTCAGTTCTACATTCCGCGCCGTGCTGGGCGTGCTCGGTAAGCCTCGCCTTGACATCGCGCAACAAGCGCACGCAGGGCTAACCGCGTCTGAACAAGGGCGGGTTTATCATGTCCGACAACAACGTAAGTGTTGCCCCGGTTTCCGGCAAGCGCGACTTCAACGCCTTTGTCGACCTGAAGTATCGGCTGAACGAGGACGATCCCAACTTCGTGCCGCAGTTGCGAATGGAAGAGGTCGAGTTGCTCACCCCGGGCAAGAACCCGTTCTTCGATCACGCGCGGCACCAATTCTTTCTCGCCCGGCGAGGTGACCGGGTCGTCGGCCGCATCTCGGCCCACATCGACGAGCTGGCCCTGACCCAGCCCGCCGACAAGGGCTTCGGCCCCGGATGCGGCCAGTGGGGCTTGCTCGAAGCGGAGGACCAGGAAACCGCTAGCGCGCTAATCGCCGTCGCCGAGGGCTGGCTGCGCGACCAGGGGATGACGCGGGTGCTGGCGCCGATCAGCATGTCGATCTGGGAAGAGCCCGGCCTGCTGGTCAAAGGGTACGATCACCCGCCGACGGTGATGATGGGGCACCAGAAGCCCGAATACCGCGGGTGGATCGAAGGCGCGGGTTACGAGCCGGTCAAGTCGCTCCTGACTTACGAGCTCGACATCACCAAGGAGTTTCCGCCGATCGTCCAGCGGATCGTCGCTGCCGGCGAGAAGAACCCGCGGATCAATATCAGGCCGGTCGAGATCAAGCATTTCGCGCGCGAGGCCGCGATCGTCATCGAGATTCTCAACGATGCCTGGTCCGACAACTGGGGGTTCGTTCCGTTTACCGCCAGGGAAGCGGAATACGGCGGCAAGAAGATGACCCCGCTGATCCGTGAGGACCTCAACATGATCGCCGAGCTCGACGGCGAGCCGGTGGCCTTCATGCTCACCTGGTCGAACGCCAACGAGCCGATCAAGGCGATAGGCGGCAAGCTGTTCCCGTTCGGCTGGCTGAAGATGCTGCTGTGGCTGCGCAATCCGCAATGCAACACCATGCGGGTACCGCTGATGGGGGTGAAGAAGAAGTTCCATAACTCCCGCCTGGCCAGCCAGCTCGCTTTCATGATGATCGAATACATCCGCCGAAATTCGGTGAAGAGCTACGGCGCGACCCGCGGCGAGATCGGCTGGATTCTCGACGACAATCACGGAATGGTGGCGATCGCCGACGCAATCGACAGCAAGGTCAACAAGGAATACCTGATCTACCAGAAGGCGCTGTAACAGCTGCGGGAACCCGGCGGCTCTGCCTCACGTTTGCGCACCAGCGACCGGCGCAGTTCCGCCACCGGCTCGCGCGGAACCGTTCATGAGCCAAAAAAGAGGGGCCAAGGCCAAGCCGGCGCTCGGGCGTGTGCTGGTCGTCGAGGATGATCCCGTCCTGGCCCTGGCGCTGGAGGATGCTCTGCATTCGGGATGCGCCGCCGATGTCGTCATTTGCCCGAGCATGGAAGCGACCATGGCCGAACTCGACAAGCAGTGGCCGGACGCGATGATCATCGACATCCACTTGTCCGACCGCGACGACGGTTGGGCGCTCGCGGAGCTGACGGGCCTCATCGGCACGCGGCGTCCCCGCATCGTCTTTTCGACCGGCGCGCCCGAAGAAATCCCGGAGGAGATTGCCGAGCTGGGGGCGGTGTTCGAAAAGCCCTACGATCCCGCAGCACTTGTCGCGGCCTTATGCGACGGCGGGCAGCGAGGCCTGTTCGCCCGCCTGCGCGGTGCCATGGGTTGATCGGCTCAACAGGTTGATCACAAAAGAAAAAGGCCTCCGCGCATTTTGGCGCGGAGGCCTTTCGGGATCGTATCACCAGCCGCTTGGACGGGAGGGGGGGTCTCGGCGGTGACAAAGGCATAATGAGCGGGACGGCTTGCGGTTCCCGCACCCGCAAAAATTTTTTGCCTAGTTTCGCGGACGATCGATGCGTGACCTTGATTGCCTGCGGCCAGCGGGTAGAGGGGGACCCTGTTCGCTCCCGGCGCGCGGAACCTGGCGGCGTTTCGGCCGTTCAAAGCGCGCCTGACTTTTCGGGAAGGGGTACTATGTCTATCGGCGCCGAAGTAGCCGCTCATCTTCCGTTCCTTCGTCGTTACGCCCGCGCCCTGACCGGGTCGCAATCGACCGGCGACGCCTTCGTCAAGGCGACGCTGGAGGCCGCGCTGGCCGACGAAGCTCTCGCCAATTCGCTGAAGGGCGGCCGCGTGCCGCTCTACGCCGCGTTCAACAAGCTGTGGTCGAGCGCATACATGGAAGTGGCCGAAGAGCGTGAAAGCAACGGCTTGCACGAAGCGGCGGCGCAGGATCAGCTGAAGCGGATCACGCCGCTAAACCGCCAGGCCCTGCTGCTGACCACGGTCGAGGATTTTTCGCCGGCCGAGGCGGCCCAGATCATGGACGTCGACGATGACGACATCGCTCGCCTCGTGCAGGAGGCGATCGAGGAAATCGACCGCGAGAACGCCACCAGCGTGCTGATCATCGAGGACGAACCCTTGATCTCGATGCAGCTCGAGGATCTCGTCCGCTCGCTCGGTCATGACATCGCCGGCACCGCCGCGACCCGCACTCAGGCGCAGCAGATCGCCGCCGAAAACACGCCCGGCCTGGTCCTGGCCGACATCCAGCTGGCTGACGGGTCCTCGGGCCTGGATGCCGTGGACGACATCCTCGAGATGGCCAGCATGCCCGTCATCTTCATCACCGCCTACCCCGAGCGGCTGCTGACTGGGAACCGGCCGGAGCCGACCTATCTTATCACCAAGCCGTTCCAGGAATCGACCGTCCGGGCGGCGATCAGCCAGGCGCTGTTCTTCGGTTCGAGCCGCCCGCTGAGCTGAAGCGGAGACTGCCGCGCTAACGCGGCGGCGGTTGCGGCGGCCGCGGCGCGCGTATGGCGAACGCGGTCGGCTGGCGGACCGGAATGGTCATCGTGCACGTCACGCCCTGCTCGCCGAAAACGAGATGGACCGGATTGTCCAGCTCGTTGGCGACGATCTTTTCGATCAGGTCGGTGCCGAACCCGCGCCCGCGTTCGGCCTTGACCGGCGGGCCGCCGCGCTCCTGCCATTGCAGGCGCACGAGATTGGGCGCGATCAGGTCCCATTCGACCGAAACTTCGCCGCCGGGCCGGGTCAGCGAGCCGTACTTGGCCGCGTTCGTCGCCAGCTCGTGAATCGCCAGACCGAGCGACAGCGCATCGTTCGGCGCCAGCGGGATGTCGGGCCCGGAGATAGTGACATGGTGCTCTTCTGTTTGGACGTAGGGCGCCAGCTCGGCGTCGACCACCGCGCGGATCAGCGTGGCTCCCCAATCCGACTGGGTCAGCAAGTCGTGCGTGGCCGAAAGCGCGCGAATGCGGCCGTCGAGCCCCTCGGCGAACTCGTCCAGGTTGGTCGCTCGCCGCCGGGTAAGCGCGATGATCGACAGCACGTTGGCGAGCGTGTTCTTGACCCGATGGTTGAGCTCACGGGTCAGCGAATTGCGGATCGACGCCTGCTCCTCGAACCAGTGCAGCGCCGCCTCGTCCTCGATAGCCTGCTGGGTCAGCATCCGCACCACCAGCATCAGCAGGCTGGCGACCAGCAGCCCGAAGATGAGCGTGACCATCGACAGACCCGACAGCGAGGTGGTCCGCGGCGATTCGACTTCGACGATCCACGGATGGTTGGCGATCGTCACCGCTTCCCGATAGGCCGGGCCGAAGCTGCCCGAGTGGGTGATCGCGGCGAGCAGGTGATCGGGCGCCGCTTCGCGGTCGTACAGCTTGATGCCGATCGGGCCGGGCCGCTCCAGTTCCAGCGCGGACGCGAGAAAGTCCTGGGCGTTGAACGGGCTGTAGATGAAGCCCTTGAGGTGCCGCCCGAACTCGTCGGCCGCGAACACCGGCATATAGATCAGGAACCCGGGTGACGAAGAACCGGGCGCTTCGTGCAACAGCACCACTTTGCCGCTCGCGGTCGGCCGCTCGGTGCGCTGCGCCTCGATCATGGCCGCACGACGGATCGGATCGGCATACATGTCGTAGCCGATGGCCCGGCGATTGCGCTCGGTATCGGGCTGCAGAAACGTGACGGACACCGTATAAGGCTGCGCCGCGCCGCCCGCCATGGGTGACGCCATCCGCCTCGCCGAGCGGGCGGAGCCGAGCGGATCGGAAGCGGCGGCCTTGCCCGGCTGCACGATCGTCGCCCAGCCGATCCCCTCGGCGCCGCCATAATCGACGTCGAGCCGCAACTCGGAAACGAAGCGGCTGAAGCGCGCTTCCGTGACCTGGTCGAGCGTGGCGAGCAGCGCGGACCCCGCCCGCAGGTAAGCGCTGCTGGTGTTGGCACGGCGCTCGAGCGCCGAGGCGATCGAATCCGCTTCGTTGTGCAGCTCGGCTTCGGCGCGCTGGCTCTCCCCGCGTTCGATCGCGTAAACGCTCAGGGTGGTGATCGCCGCGACCAGCAGGAAGATCGCCACCGGCACGCCGCGCGGATAGCGGATAAGCCAGCGCTTGGTGCTGCTCCGCGACCCGCCGATCTTCTGCAATGCTTCATCCCCCTGCCCGGCGCCATTGGCGATCGAAGCAACCCGCCTCGGTCCCATAGCGACGTCTGCGGCTTCGACCAACTTTCGGCGGGTTGTTCGGGGAACCGGAAGCGGCGGTTTTCGTTCCGGTGAGAGATTTGACGGGTATTCAGGCGATGCAGCGTTGCAACAGGTGACGTTGCGGCGCGCGTGCTGTAATGACGGGGTCGGAAAAATTGCATTTCATGACAAGCGCTAGGAAAAACAAGCCACGCGCGCACCCCAGGGACACCGCGAAAGCGCGCGATCCCGAATGGGCGGCGGGCCTCAAGCGCCTCTACGATGCGGTCGTGGAGGAGCCTCTTCCGGATTCGTTCAAGGATCTGCTCAACAAGCTGGATTCAGCCGGCTGATGAGCAACGGCGCCGAACCCGATAGGCCGCTGCCGACGCGCAGCGCCGACGACAAGCGCGCTTTCAAGCGCGAGTTGACCGACGTCGTCCCGCATCTGCGAGCGTTCGCCCGGGGTCTCTGCGGCCGGCCGGACATGGCCGACGACCTGGTGCAGGAGACGCTGCTCAAGGCCTGGGCCGCGCAGGACCGGTTCGAGCCCGGCACCAGCATGCGCGCGTGGACCTTCGTGATCCTGCGTAACGCCTATCTCACCGACATGCGCCGTAATCGCTTCCGCGGCGATTACGACGAGACCGTCGCGGAGCGGGTCCTGACCGCTCCCGCCGGGCAAGAAGAACCGATCCACCTGAGCGACATGCACCGGGCGCTGCTGACGCTGCCGCCGGAGCGGCGCGAGGCGCTGTTGCTCGTCGGCGCCGGCGGCTTCTCATATGAGGAGGCCGCCAACATCTGCGGCTGCGCGGTGGGCACGATCAAGAGCCGCGTCGGCCGGGCCCGCGCCGCGCTGACGACCATGATCGAGGACGGCACGATTCCCGAACGCTCGCTGAGGGACCCGGCGGCGCATCGCGCGATCCTGGAAGAGCTGGACGAAGTGGCTGCCGGCAACGGCCGCGCGGTGGCGACGCGGTAGAAAGCGGCCGCGCCCCCGCTTGATTGCGGCCCGGCACAGGCGCATTCCTTCACCATGGGCGACATGTCGCAACAGCCTGACAGCTTGCTCCCGGCCGAGCCGAAGCCGCCGCGCCAGCGCGCGCTGACGTTCGCCGCGCAGGAGCTGCGGCTGATTTCCGCGCTGGTGCTGCTGCTGGCGATCGGGCTGTTCCTGGCCCTGCCGTTCGTGCTGTCGATCGGCGCCGTGGTGTTCCTGCCGCTGGTGACGGCGATCATGCTGACGATCGTGCTTTCGCCCCTGGCCGACCGCCTGGCGCAAGGCGGTTTGCCCAACGTGCTGGCCTCGCTGATCGCCCTGCTGGTGTTCCTGGCGGTGTTGGTGATCGCGCTCACCGTGGTCTTGCGCCCGGCCATCGGCATGTACGATCAACTGCCCAGCCTGATCGACAAGATCGGGCAGCATTTCCACCAATTGCAGCACAACTTCCGGTGGGTCCTGCGGCTCGACAAGCAAGTGAGCGAGATCACTGGCCAAACCGCCCGCCAGCAAGTCGTCGTCGCCAGCCCGTCGATGCTCGAACAAGTCGTTGTCGCAACGCCGACCGTGCTGCTGGAGGTCCTGCTGACGATCCTGATGGCCTTCTTCATGATCGAAGCGCGGGTCCGCGTTCGCCGGCGCCTGTTGCTCGATCGCCAGCACGTCGGGGCGAGCCTCAAGGTCGCGCGGGTCATCCGCGACGTGCAGGACCGGGTCGCGGCCTACATCCTGACCGTCGGGCTGATAAATCTGGTGGTCGGCGTGATCGTCGCCCTCGGCGCCTGGGGCCTGGGACTCGAGGCCCCGGTGATGTGGGGCGGGCTGGCCGCGTTGCTCAACTTCCTGCCTTACATCGGCCCACTGACGATGATCGCTCTGCTCGCGCTTTTCGGCATCGGGACCGCGGACTCGGCCCTCGTCGGCGCGATTCCCGCGCTGTGCTTCCTTGGCCTGCACGCGATCGAATCGAATGTCGTGACGCCGTCAATCCTAGGCGCGCGCTTCACCATGAATCCGGTGCTGATCCTGATCGCGTTGATGTATTTCACCTGGATCTGGGGTGTGACCGGCGCCCTGCTGTCGGTGCCGATCCTGCTGACCCTGACGGCGCTCGTTGACCACCTGGGCAAGCCGAACCTGATCGGCTTCATGTTTGGCGAACCGCTGTTCGCCACCAATCCGCTCGAAGCCGCCGACGGGGCCGAGACGGAAGTCCAGGCCCCGTCGGCTACGGCGGCTTAGCTTAGCCCGGGTAATTCCAGGCCGATCCGCGCTCGAGATTCTCGGCGGCGAAATCCCAGTTGAGATGGCCGTCGAGAAGCGCCTTGAGATAATCCGGCCGCACGTTCTGGTAATCGAGATAATAGGCGTGCTCCCACACATCGATGGTCAGCAGCGGGTTGAAGCCGCTGTCGGCCAGCGTGTCGCCGTCGTGGGTTTCCTCGAGCGACAGCTGTCCGCCCTTCTCGGCCAGCCACACCCAGCCGCTGGCGAAATGCCCGGCGCCCCGCTCGGCCAGCTTCTTCTTGAGCTCGTCGAGCGAGCCGAACGCCGAGTCGATCTTGCTCGCCAGGTGGCCCGAGGGCGAGCCGCCGCTCGGCGCGAGCGAATTCCAGTAGAACCCGTGATTCCAGCTTTGCGCCGCGTTGTTGAACAAGCCCTGGTTCGAACCGCGCGCCGCGGCGATCACATCGGTCAGGCTCTTGCCAGCAAGGTCGGTGCCTTCGACCGCCGCGTTGGTCTTGTCGATGTACGCCTTGTGGTGCTTGCCATGGTGGAAGCCGAGCGTTCTCGCGCTGATCGCCGGGTCGAGCGCTTCGCTATCGTAAGGCAGCGGCATGAGTTCGAAAGCCATGGGTTCGTCCTTCCTCTTTTCGGTGGGTGGTTCGCTTTGCCAACGCGTGGCAACGCAGCTAGTGCCGCGCTGACCAATTAGCAATCTGCCGATGGCATGTTACGGCCACGCGGCATTCGAGGAATACGCATGGCTCGTGAGTTCTTCGGCACCGACGGCATCCGCGGGCGCGCCAACGCCAGCCTGCTGACCGCCGAACTGGCGATGAAGGTAGGCCAGGCCGCGGGCCGGCATTTCCTGCGCGGCGAGCACAAGCACCGGGTCATCATCGGCAAGGACACCCGCCTGTCCGGCTACATGATGGAGAACGCGCTGGTCGCCGGTTTCACCAGCGTGGGCATGGACGTGATCCTGACCGGGCCGTTGCCGACGCCGGCCATCGCCTTGCTTACCCGCGAGATGCGCGCGGACCTGGGGGTGATGATCTCGGCCAGCCACAACCTTTATCCCGATAACGGCATCAAGCTATTCGGCCCCGACGGCCTCAAGCTTTCGGACGAGGACGAGGAAGCGGTCGAGCGCCTGATGGGCTCGAAGATTCCGCTGGCGACGGGTCGCGACGTCGGCCGCGCGCGGCGCATCGAGGATTCGCGCGGGCGCTATATCCACGCGGTCAAGAACTCGGTCGGCGACGAGGTGCGCTTCGACGGCCTGAAGGTAGTGATCGATTGCGCCAACGGGGCCGCCTACCAGGTCGCGCCCACGGCAATCTGGGAGCTGGGCGCGAAGATTTTCGCCGTCGGCGTCAATCCCAACGGCCTCAACATCAACGAGGGGGTCGGCTCGACCGCGCTCGAGACCGTCAAGGCCAAGGTGCTCGAGGAAGGCGCCGACATCGGCCTCGCGCTCGACGGCGACGCCGACCGGCTGATCGTGGTCGACGAGAAGGGCGAGACGGTTGATGGCGACCAGATGATGGCCCTGATCGCCACCCGCCTTGCCGAAGCCGGCCGCCTCAAGGGGGGCGGCGTGGTGGCGACGGTGATGAGCAACCTCGGGCTCGAACGCTACCTCGATGCGCTTGGCCTGTGCCTGGTGCGCACCGCGGTGGGCGACCGCTACGTGCTCGAGGCGATGCGCGCCGGCGGCTACAACGTCGGCGGCGAGCAGTCCGGCCACATGATCCTGCTCGACCACGCGACCACCGGCGACGGTACGATCGCCGCGCTGCAAGTGCTCGCCGAACTGATCCGCTCGGGCAAGCGGGCGAGCGAGCTGCTGCATTTGTTCGACCCCGTCCCGCAACTGCTCAAGAACGTCGTCTACAGCGGGGGCGACCCGTTGGCCGACGGTGACGTGAAGGCCGCCATCGCCGACGGCGAGCGCGCGCTCGACGGGCGCGGGCGTCTGGTCATCCGCAAGTCCGGCACCGAGCCGAAAATCCGCGTGATGGCCGAAGGCGACGATGCGCGCGAGGTCGAGCGGGTGGTCGATTCGATCTGCGAGGCCGTCAAGAAAGTGGCGGCATGAGCGATCGCCCGATCGCGAACCTCGACGAGGTGGAATTCGACGATGTCGAAGAAAATGGCCGCTACACGTCGCGGCGGGCCCGCTTCAGCCGCTCCATCGGCGCGCGCGACCTCGGCTACAACCTCACAGTCCTTCCGCCGGGCAAGGCGCAATGTCCGTTTCACAACCACCGCGGCGAAGAGGAGATGTTCCTGGTCCTTGAAGGAGCCGGAACGCTGCGCTTCGGGGAGCGCGAATACCCGATCCGCCCGCGCGACGTAATTGCCTGCCCCACGGGAGGACCGGAGGTCGCCCACCAGATCATCAACACGGGCACGGTCGACCTGGTCTATCTCGCGGTATCGACGACCCGCGATCTCGAAGCCTGCGAATATCCGGATTCGGGAAAGGTGCTGGTGTCGAGCCGCACCCCGGACTCGGCACGGCTCGGCCTGTTGTTCCGCAAGCACGAGGCGGTCGACTATTACGACGGCGAAGAGGGCGCCGGGGATGCTTGAAATGCGCCCGGACTGCGAGCGCTGCGGCGCGGATCTTCCCGCCGAAGCGCCCGGCGCGTTCGTCTGCAGCTTCGAATGCACCTTCTGCGCCCCGTGCGCCGAGGCGCTCGACGATGTCTGCCCGAACTGCGGCGGCGAGCTGGTCGACCGCCCGACCCGGGCGAAGCGGCTCCACGAAAAGCATCCGCCGGGCACTCAGCGCCGGTTCAAGGGATGACCGCCCCGCCCCGCATCCTCGCCATCGCTGGCTCCGACAGCTCGGGCGGCGCGGGGATCCAGGCCGACATCAAGACCATCACCATGCTCGGCGGCTACGCGATGACCGCCATCACCGCGGTGACGGCGCAGAATACCGTGGGGGTGCAGGTGGTCGAAGAGCTCTCGTGGGACCTCGTGCGTGCTCAGATCGATGCCTGTTGGAACGATATTGGAGTCGATGCCATCAAGATCGGCATGATAGGATCTGCGGAGATGGCGCTTCTTCTTACTGATGCGCTTCTGGTCAGGAAGGCGATGGGCATCGAAGATCGCATTCCTCCGATCGTGTTCGATCCGGTACTCGTGTCAACCAGTGGGGCAATTCTTACTGAGCCGGGCGCGGTCCTTGCTTTTGATCGACTTATGAAGCTGGCGACCGTCACAACACCAAACGTCGCCGAGCTTGAAGCCTTGGGCGGCCCGGGGGCGATGGCAGAGCGGGGTCTCACCTACCTTGCCAAAGGGGGGGACGCTGAAGGCCGCGAAGTCGAAGATCGGCTGTTCCGCCCCGGTCAGGCGGACCGCGTCTGGCGCAGCCCGCGCATCGATACGCGGCACAGCCACGGCACAGGCTGCACGCTGTCGAGCGCGATCGCCACGCTGCTCGGTCAAGGCCTTGCCCTGGAAGACGCGATCGACGGCGCGCGCCACTTCGTTCGTGCTGCGTTGGAAGCCGCTCCCGGCTTCGGCGCCGGGCACGGCCCGCTGGGCCACCACGCGGTGCGCTAGACCGCGATCTTGTAGAACGCCGCGATGTGCCCCCAGGCATCCTCGGCGGTCTCGCACCACTGGAACAGCTCGAGGTCGCGGGGCGAGATCGTGCCTTCCTCGCATAGGGCCTGGAAGTTGACCACGCGGTTCCAGAACTCGCGGCCGAACAGCAGGATCGGGATCGGCTTCATCTTGCCGGTCTGGATGAGCGTCAGCGTCTCGAAGAATTCGTCGCACGTGCCGAAGCCGCCGGGGAACACCGCCACCGCCCGCGCGCGCAGCAGGAAATGCATCTTCCTCAGCGCGAAGTAATGGAACTGGAAGGAGAGGTACGGCGTGACGTACGGGTTCGGCGCCTGCTCATGCGGGAGCACGATGTTGAGCCCGATCGATTCCGCGCCGGCGTCGCTCGCCCCCAGGTTAGCGGCTTCCATGATCGACGGGCCGCCGCCCGAGCAGACGACGAACTGCCGCTCGCCGTGCTCGACGATGCCCTTTTCGCTGACCATCCGCGAGAGACGATAGGCCTCGGTGTAGTATTTCGACTTGGCGGCCAGCCGCTCGACGACCTGCCGCTCGTCGTCGGGCAGGTCCTTGGCGCCTTCGAGCGCCGTCTCGACGGCGTCGGGCGGCGGAATCCGCGCCGAGCCGTACATCACCAGCGTGGAGCCGACGCCGGCTTCCTCCAGGAGCATCTCGGGCTTCATCAACTCGAGCTGGAAGCGCACCGGCCGGAGCTCGTCGCGCAGCAGAAAATCGGTATCGCGGAAAGCCAGGCGGTACGAGGGATTGCGCGTCTGCGGCGTGTCGGTCGGCGCTTTGTCGGCGAAATCGGCTTCCTGTTTCGCGCGATAGAACTTGCGCACCGTCAGCTCGCGGTCGTCCTCGCCCGGATTGTGTTCGTCCAACTCGTTTCCTCCCAGCGCTGCCGAGCGGAACTAGGCGTTCGGCGCCGCGAAGGAAAGCGGCCCGCCAGGCAATTTCGGCAACGGCCGATTAGGCTGGAAGCGAAGCACCGGCATAGCTAAACAGGACGCCTGGAGACGGGATTTGTGCGCTGAGTAATCCGACTTTGGCCCGCCGCACGCAAGCGATGCCGCACGCGGCCTCGAGCGGAACCGGACAGGCCACCGGCACGGCGATCTATTCCTGCTTCGGCTTCCGCCTGTTGTCGGACCTGCCGCTTCCCGAGTTGCGCCCGGCCACCGCCGACGACCCGCGTCCGCTGGTGCATGTACGGCTGGCGCCCGTGGCGGAAGAGCTTGCGGGCGGCGGGCCCGTCTTTGACGGCCTTCAGGCCGCCGGCTCGGTAGCGCTCCTGACGATCGCCGAAGTGGGGCGTTTCCTAATCGACGATGGTCGCGAGATCGTCGTCGATCCCTGTCCCGGGGTGCCGGCGAGCAATCTGCGGTTGTTCCTTCTCGGGTCGGCGCTGGGCATCTTGTGCCACCAGCGCGGCCTGCTGCCGCTTCATGCCAACGCCGTCGTCGCGTACGGGCGTGCCTTCGCGTTCGCCGGCCCGTCGGGCGCCGGCAAGTCGACCCTCGCCGCGGCGTTCCAGGCGAGAGGCTATCAGCTGCTGGCGGACGACGTGTGCATGGTTGAGCTCGGCGAGGGGGGCGCGGCTCTGGCGTGGCCGGGAATTCCGCGCCTGAAGCTGTGGGCCGATGCGGTCCAGATGTTCCGTCGCGACGACGAGTCGCTCGACCGGGTGGCCGAAGGGATCGACAAGTACCACGTCCCCGCCGGCCAGATGGCGGAGGCTCGCCCCGTTCCGCTCCGCCGGCTCTATCTGCTGTGCCGGCGCGAAGGAGGCGGTCCCCAGGGCATCGTCCGCTTGAGCGGCCACGAGGCGATGGCGGCGGTCATGGCCCACACCTACCGCGGGCTATGCCTTGAAGCGATGGGGCTGACCGAAAGGCATTTCCGGCAATGCGCGGCCATGCTCTCGTCCGTCGCCATCTACCTCGCTCCGCGGCAATGGGGTTTCGACTGTTTCGAGCGTGAGGTCGATGTGTTGGAGCGACACGTGTTGCAAGAGGAATCGGCATGAAGGGAACCGACGTCGTCGTTCGCCAGGCGGACGATCTGCTGACGACAACGGTCGATGGCGACCTGCTCGGCATGAGCATCGAACGCGGCGTGTGCTACGGTTTCAACGCCGTCGCGACGCGCTCGTGGGAACTCATGGCCGAGCCGCAGTCGATCGACAGCCTGTGCGCCAGGCTCATCGCCGAGTTCGACGTCAGCGAGCACGACTGTCGCGAGCAGATGGAAGCTTTCGTCGGCGAGCTGGAGCGTGAGGGCCTGATCAGGGTGCACGGCAGCCGGTGACCGCGCTGGCGGGTATCTGGCGGTTCGACGGCGATCCGGCCGCCCGTCAATCCTGCGCGCGAATGCTTTCGGCGCAAGCGATCTATGGTCCGCACGGCGCCGACAGCTGGGCCGATGGCGGCATCGCGCTAGGGCGCGCGCTGTTTCGTTCGCTGAGCGGGGACCGGTTCGATCGCCAACCGCTCTCGGGCGCCGGCGACCGCTTGCGCCTGGTCGCCGACGTGCGGCTGGACAATCGGGACGAGCTGGCCGAAGCGCTCGGCCTCGACGGTGCGGCCGCGCGCACGATGGCCGACGCGCAATTCCTTCTCGGCGCGTGGGAGCGCTGGGAGGAGCGGGCTTTCGATCGCCTGGTGGGCGATTACGCGTTCGCGATCTGGGATGCGGCGGCAAGGCATCTCGTGCTGGCCCGCGATCCGCTCGGCATGCGCCCACTCCATTACCACCGGGCGGCGAACTTCGTCGCCTTCGCTTCGATGCCCAAGGGCCTCCATGCCCTCCCCGAGGTCCCTTATGCTCCCGACGAAGCGACGGTCACCGACTTGCTCGCGCTGTTGCCGGAAGCCGGCCCGGGCAGTTATTTCGCCGGCATAAGCCGCGTCGAGCCGGGTCATTTCGTGACGATCGGCGCTGGCGGAACGAAAGCTCGCCGACATTGGCAGCCGGTGCGCACGACCTTCAAGCTCGCCTCTTCCGAGGCTTATGCTGAAGCGCTGCGCGATCAGCTCGATCGTGCCGTGGCGGCGCGGCTGCGGGGCGCGGATGGCCGGATCGCCAGCCACCTCAGCGGCGGCCGCGACAGCGGCGCGGTGACGGCCGCGGCGGCCCGGCTTCTCGCGCCATCGGGCGGAACGGTCACCGCCTTCACGTCGGTGCCGCGCGAGGGCTACGAGGAGCCGGACCCGGACGGCCGGTTCTGCGACGAAGGTCCGCTCGCGGCGGCCACGGCAGCGCTTCAGCCCAACGTCGCGCACGTGTTGGTGCGCACGGACAAACCCGCGCTGTTCGAAAGCCTCGACCGCGATTTCTACCTTTTCGAGCGGCCAATCCTCAACCTGTGCAACCAACACTGGGCCTCGGCGATCAACGATGCCGCGCGCGAGCGCGGTCTGACGATCCTGCTGAGCGGGCAGATGGGCAACATGACCATCAGCTATTCGGGCATGGAGTGGCTCGCCCAACTTGCCGGGCAGGGCCGCTGGCTGCGCCTCATGCGTGAGAGCCGGGCGCTGGTCCGCGTCGGGCGGACGAGTTGGCCGCGAGCCGCCCTCACCAGCCTCGGTCCATGGCTGCCCATGCCCATGTGGCGCTTGCTGCGGCGAACGTTCGGCGGAAGCGCGGACGATCTGGCGAGCTTCAGCGCCATCAATCCCCATCAGCGGAGCCTGAGCCAGATCGACGCGCGCGCCCGGGCTTGCGGCGTGAGCTTTCCCTACCGCCCGCAACGCGATCCGTGGCAGACGCGCGTCTCGGTCCTGCAGCGGGTCGACCCCGGCAACTACCTCAAGGGCGTCCTCGGCGGCTGGCAACTGGATATACGCGACCCGACGGCCGATCGGCGGCTGATCGAGTTCTGCCTGTCCGTTCCCGCCGAGCAATACCTCCAGGGCGGCCAGCCGGCGGCGCTGGCGGCCCGCGCGTTTGCGGGACGGTTGCCGCCCGCGGTGCTCGAAGGGCGACGCAGGGGGCTGCAGGGGGCGGACTGGCATGTGGCTCTGACCGAGGATCGCGCGGGCCTGCGGCGGGAATTAGCGCGATTCGCCGAGCTCCCCGCCGCGCGCCGCTTGCTCGATCTGGCGCGGATCGGCGAACTGGAACAGAATTGGCCCGCGGGCGACTGGAACGGCTCTGACGTCTCGGCTGCCTACCGCATCCTGTTGCTGAGGGCGACATCGATCGGGCATTTCCTGCGCAAGGCTTCGGCCAGCAACGCCTGACACCTGTGCTGCGCCATCGGCGGTCGCCGATCGACCGCGCCGCAGCCCCGGGCGCCGCGCTTGTGGCGGGTCCGGCGCGGGGTTAGTCTTCGCTTGGGGCACCTCCCGCCCCGGTCCGGAATCGGTTGGATGACTCGCGAAAGCTACGCCGAGCTGGACCTGGCCATCGCCTGCTGCCGCTGGCCACGCTCCCCCGCACGCGATAGCGCGATCCGCGATGCCGCCGCTCGGGTATCGGATTGGGAGCAATTCGAACGGGTCGTCGCGAGGCACCGCATCGCCCCGCTTGTCCGCGACGGACTGTCCTGCGCGACAATCCTGCTACCGCCCGCCATCGACGAGCGTCTCTCCAGGCGCGCCGCCGATCGTGCGATCGACAGCCTCGTCATGGCGCGCGAGTCCGTGCGGCTCCAGCGCGCGATGAGGGCCGCGGGGATTCCGGCGCTGATCCTCAAGGGCGCCGCGGTAGGCTACCTGGCGTACGGCGATGTCGGCATGAAGGAATCCTGGGACATCGACCTGCTGACCTCGCCCGAAAACGCGGCCCCGGCGCACGCGTTGCTGCAAGCGCTCGGGTACCGGGTTGTCGAGCCCGCGGGATTGGCCTCCTCCCAGTTCGAGCGCTTCACGCGCTACGCAATGGAGGCGGTGTATCGCGACCCTGCGACCGGGCTGTCGGTCGAGCTTCATTGGCGCGTGGCCCGGAACCGGACTCTTCTGCCCGGGACCGACGTGCACAGCCCCGCTCAAAGCCTTCCTTTCGCCGGAGATGAGCTGCTCACCTTCGACGACGACACGCTGTTCGCTTACTTGTGCGTCCACGGTACGCGGCATGGCTGGGCGCGCCTGAAATGGCTCGCCGATTTCGCCGCGTTGATCGCACCGTGCAGCCCGGCCGAGACCGAACGCCGGTACCGCGCGGCGGTCGCTGCCGGTGCGGGTCGCGCGCCGGCCGTTACCCTGCTTCTTTGCCGCCACTTGTTCGACTCCGCGATGCCGGCGGACCTGGCGCGCGAACTGGAAGGCGATCGCTTGACCCGGTTTCTCGCGCTGGCGGCGCTCGCGCTCATGCGCGACCGCCAAGAGCCGCCGGCGTTCATATTGCCCCCGTGGCAATGGTTTTTCTCGCGCTTTCTGCTGGTTCCGGGAACAGCCTATCTACGCACGGAGATCCATGACTTGTGGAATCGCCCGATTGACCGCGCCCGCTTCGGCGCGCCGCTCGCGGGCTCCCTGTTTCACCTGGTGCGGCTGCCGCTGTCGTTCGCCCGGCTCATGGGGCGCGTCGGCAGCCGTCTGACCGTTCGCGCGAAGGCGTCATTCGGCTGATGCAGCGCCTGACAAGACTTCGCGCCGTGTCGCTGCCTGAGTGTGGCCTGCTGGCCGAGGCGCTCGTCGCACTCGCGCTCGCGTCGCTCGTCGTTTCCGTGTTTCCGTTTCGCGTCATCGGCAATTGGGCGAGTGGTCGCTCAGGGGCGGCAGCGCCGCCGCAAGCTCGCCGAGCGGCCATCTCGCGCGTCCGCTGGGCCGTGAGCGCCTGCGCCCGCCGGGTGCCGTTTCGCGCCAAATGCTTCGAACAAGGCCTCGCGGCGTTGTGGATGCTGCGCCGCCGCGGCGTGAGCGCGACGCTCCACTTCGGCGCCGCCCACGAGCACGAAAGCCTCGTCGCCCATGTCTGGATCACCGCCGATGACGAGGCGGTAATCGGCTGCGAAATCAAGGATCGGTTCTTCGAGCTGGTCCGCTTTCCCCGCGTTGAGCGGTCAGCGGACGCCTAGCCCTCAGCTGCCAAAGGCGAACGGGCCCTCGGGCTTGACGGGGGTGGCGCCGAGCTCGGCTTCGCCCGCGCGCATTCGCGTGACGCGCGGGCGGGTCCATGGCTTGCGCGGTTTTTGAGCCGGTGTGCCGGCATCCGCCGCAGAAGATTTCTGTCCGTTGTCCATCTCGCCTCTTCCGTTCGAACTTATTGTCATAGCACGAAATCGCCGGCCGCCAGCGAGTGACCAACGCTGGTCACATCGATCATCAGGTCGGCGGTGCCGTCGCCGTTGATGTCGCCTTGCACCACCCAGTGATCGATGCTCGTCTCCTCCACCCGGAGCTCGCCGGCCGTGCCGCTGAAAGCGGCGGTGTCGATGAAGGTGAACGCGTCATTGCCGCTATGGACGGTGTTGGCGTCGATCGCCGAGAGGTCGATCTTGTCGCCGCTGGCAAAGTCGGTGATCAGGTCGGTCGCGCCCGAGGTCGAGTGAGCCGCGCTCATGTAGGCGAAGGTGTCGTTGCCGGCGCCGCCGGTCAGGGTGTCGGCCCCGGCGCCGCCATAAATCTTGTCGTCGCCCGCGCCGCCGGTGATCGTGTCGGCGCCGTGGCCGCCATAGATGACGAACTTGCCGTCGGTCTCGGCCGAGCCGTTGAACGTCAGCGTCTCGTCGCTCAGCAGGTTGACCCCGTCCGCGGCCCTCAGCGCATTGGCGCTGATGTACATGGTCTGTCCGGCCGCGACGTTGCCGTTGTCCATCGTCAGATCGTAGCTGTAGCCGTGACCGGCAGGCGCCCCGAAGCGGGCGTCGCCGCCGGAAATGCAGACGATCATCTCGATGCTCGTCAGCTGGTTCGCGCCGAACACGATCGCGCCCGAGCCGCCGGCGGCATAATCCCCCTGGAGGCCGAGCTCGTCCATCGTCCCGCCCTGCCCGTCGACGCTGTCGTTCGCGCCCCACATGCCGTTACCGGCCGCGTCGGTGCCGAAGTAGAACCCGTCGTTGTCCTGGCTGCCGATGATCGTATCGTTGCCGTGCCCGCCATACGTGATGAAGCTGCCGTCGGTCTCGGCCGAGCCGTCGAAGAACACGTTCTCGCCCGCCTGCAGCGTGTTCCAGCTGACCGCGAGCGTCTGGCCCGAAGCGACGTTGCCGTTGTTCATCTGCAGGTAGTAGCTGTAGGGGTTGCCGGCGGTGTCGCCGAAGCGGGTGTCGCTGCCCGACAACAGCACCAGCTCGTCGATGTCGCTGATGCTGGTGGGGCCAAGGACCAACGGGTTGCCCGAGCTGCCGTAATCGCCCTGCAGGCCGACCTGGTCGTTGCCCCCGCCGCCGGTGATCTGGTCGCCGGCCGTGAACGCCGCGCCCATGTAGAAGCCGTCGTCGCCGAGCCCGCCGTTGGCAGTGTCCTCCCCGCCTTGCGACAGCTTGATGAAGTCGTTGCCGCTCGTGCCGGTGATGGTGTTGGGGTTGCTATCGCCCCACAGCTGGTCGCCCGCGCCGTCGACCCCGGTGATGGTCTCGGTGACGGTCACCGTGTTGCCGCCCGTAAGGGTGTAATCGAAGGTGTCGGTCGCTGAAGTGTTGACCGCGCCCGTGGCCGCCGCGGTGGCCGACGAGATCAGGTAGTCGAACTGGCTGTTGGGATCGTACGTGAAATCGCCATTGGCATCGAGCGTCAGCACGGCTCCGGAAGGAAGGGTAAACGCAGTTCCGACGTTGGCCGCCGATCCGTTGACGTCGGCCACCTGCAGCGCAGGCCCGTCGGGGTCGAAGTCGGCGCCCGAGCCGTTGTCGACGAACACGTTGCCGGTCCCGGCCGTGTCCTCCGGCGTGGTGACCGCGTCGGGCTGCGCCACCGGCGCATCGTCGACCGGAGCGACGTGGACGGTGGTGGTCAGCGACAGCGTGTCGTTGCCGCTGTTGGCGGTCCCGTCGCCGTCGACCAGCGTCCAGGTCATGGTGCGGTCGCCGCCGGTCGGGTTGTCACCGCCGGTGTTGGTGTATTCGATCGCATGGATCAGCGCCGCTGTCGCGGTCGGATCGGCGCTGGCGTTGAAATCGATCTCCAGGGCGACGCCGCCCGATCCGCCCGAGAATGTGCCGATCGTGGTTCCGCCGTACGTGACGTTCGAGCCCGACACGCCGATTTCGCCCGCGCCGATGCCGGTGTCGTGAATCTGAAGCGCGTCTTCGCCGGATGCGCCGCCGGCGGTCACCCCCACGGTCAGTTTGCCGCCGCTAAAGTCCGCGCTGTCGACGTCCGAGACCGTCGCGTCGCCGCCACTGTCCAGCGCCACGGCCGCATCGCCCTCGGTCCACGTCACGCTGTCGCCGGCGAGGTTGGTCGAGGTCGGCGGATCGTTGACCGCTGTCACCGATTCGCTCAACACCACGGTCCCGGTTGAGATTTGGGTCGTGCCGCCCGGAAGATTGCTGGTGAGATCGATCGTCGAACCGGTAGTGACCGCTCCCGCCCCGGTTTCGACCAGGTGCGCGGTCAGCGTCGGCGCGGTGCCGTTGAAGTCCTGCGCCGGGTCGAAGCGGATCGGCGTGGACGCGTCGAGGATCAAGCCGCTGCTGTCGGAACGCGTGCCGATGTCATGCCACGCGCCCGAGGCGTAGTACTGCCACTCGCCGGTTGCTCCGCTCGATCCGTTGTCGGTGACGACGATGCCGCCAAAGGAATCGGCGGTCGAGCCAGTAGGATTGCCAACCGTCTGCTGGGCGTCCGCTGTGTCGGCCATCTGGCCGGAGAACAGCGACGAAACCGTCGGCGCCGCGAGATTGTCGGGCGGAACGTCTTCCAGGATGGTCGGTGCGGCCTCGGTCCCATCGCCGCCGACCGTCGGCGCGTCGTTGACGTTAGCGATGGTGATCGCCGCCGTGTCGGTGTCACTCAGCGCGCCGCCGCTGCCGGTCGCGCCGTTATCGTTCGTGACGATTTGCACTTGGTCGGCGCCGTTGTAGTCGGCGTCCGGAGTATAGGTGAAGCCGTTCGACGCGGACAGCGTGTGGTTGATCTCGTTGATCGTCGCGGTGATCGTGATGCTGCCGGTGCCGTTGCCCGTGATCTCGCCGGAGGTGAGCCCGCTGGCGACGCTGGTGGAGAGCGTCAGCACGCCGTGTCCGACGTCGAGTGTGACCGACACATTGGCGAGCGCCGGGTTGGCATCGGGATCCGTGATGCTGAAACCGGTCAGCGCGAACGTCGCGTCCTCGTTGCCCGAGCCCGCGTTCACGGTGTTGACCGGCGCGTCGTTGATCGCGTCGATCGACACCGTCGTCGTTCCGCTATTCTGCTGGCCGCCCGGAATTCCGAGGGCGCCGTCGCTCACTGTCCAGGTGACGGTGCGGGTGGGTTGCAGGCCGTAGTCGGTCGGATTGTCGCCGGTGCTGGTATATTGCACGCCCGCGAGCGCCTGCTCGTAGTGGGCGAAGGTGTCGTAGCCGGTTAGCGTCAGCGTCTCCGTCGACGCGTTCCAGGATCCGGTGATGTTCGTACCGCTCAGCGCGGACGAAAGGACTGAGAGGGTATCGTCGGCCGTGCTGTTTTCGTTGGTGTTGAAAGTGCCCCCCGTGATCTGAATCGTCGCCGACGAGAGATGGTCGCCGTCGATATCGGTGATGGTCGGGGTGCCCGTCAGAAGCGTGACGGCGGTGCTCTGCTCGACCGCGTGGGTCGATGTTTGGCTGAGGCCGGTCAGCACGGGAATATTATCGAACGTCATGTCGCCGATATTGTCAGCGATTTCCGTGAAGGCCGGCGACGGCGTGATCGTCCGCACGTACGAGGCGCTAAATCCGTTGGTATCGAGCTGGTAGACGAAGATCGAATCGTCGCCCGAAGTGGCGTCCGTGCCCGTGCCGTCGCCGCGCTGCTCCGAGGCAACATAAATCTGCCGGTTTTGCAGATCGATCGTGATCTCCCCGGGATAGAAGAGACTGGCGTTCGGCGTGCCGGTAAGCGTCAGCGCGGTAGCAGCGGTGCTGCCGCTGGCGCTTTCGGAAATATAGTAAATGTGGTCGGTATTGACGTTGTAAGTGGCGTCCGGAGACGGATGTTGCGAGTGCGTGGTGAAATACACCAGCTGGGTGCTCGGATCGACCTGAACGCCGGTGATATAGCCGTTGGAAAAGGCGCTGCCGTCGGTCGTCACGGGAAATTGCGACGCCTCGGTCAGCGCGGTCACGTGGGTCGGATTGCTCAGATCGACCTTGTAGATCTGGTTTTCGTCCGCGCCGCCATCCAGCTCGTTGACGAAGAACAAGGAGTTGGTCGCGTGATCCAACGTCATCGCACGCGGATCGAGGACCGGGAACCCCACCGCTGGGTCATCCGGCAGGCCCGAGACCTGGCTCGTCGTGAACAGCCAGCCGCCGTTGGTGGCCACCGGGGTTAGGGCGAGAGTCGTTGTAGTCGCGGGAGTATAGGTGAAGTCGAGAATACCCGACTGGGTTTCGTCCCCCGAGGCCTCCAGCTTGCCGACGTAGAGGTGATGCGTGATCGGATCGATCTGGAGCGTATTGAGCGAATCACTCGTCGGCGCGGTGTAGACGACGGTAGGCGCGGCGCTGCTGTTGAGGTGCCCCATGAGGACCTCGCCATTGCTGCCATCGGGGCCGCCGTTGGAGAGCACGAAATAGACCCCCGCCGCCCAATCGACCTGGACATCCTCCGGGAACGACGTGCCCAGCGTGGTCGGGCTGCCCGCCGTATTGCCGATGAACACGGTATCCGTGCTGCCGTCGTTGCCGACGTAGGAAAGCCGGCTGTTCGGCTCCCCGCCCTCGGTCAGGAACCAGAGCTCTCCGGTGGTTGCGTTAGTCACGGCTGCTTCTCCCCCCGGTGTGTTTCCCCGGAATCTTCATGGATCTGGTCCACGCGATTCCTTCGAGCAAACCGCTAGTTCGCACAGAAATTCGGGCCGCGCCAGCGAATTGAAGAAATGACTCGCCGCTATTCTTTCGGCCGTCCGAACAAGCCATTAACCGAACACGCGCCAGCGACGCACAGTCCATTTGACAGCGTCGCCGGAGTAGCACACAACACGTGAAACGGGGGGAAACCGGATGCGGGCGGCAAGAACCGATTTCGTATTGCACGATGCCAGCGGCTCGGAGCGCCGACTCATGTGCGCCGGCAAGCCAGGAGGGGATTGATGGGCGCTCCTTATATCGGTGAAATCCGTCTGTTCGCGGGCAGCTTCGCACCCGCCGGCTGGGCGATCTGCAACGGCCAGACGATGGCGATCTCCGAGAACGACGCGCTCTTCAACCTCATCGGCACGACTTACGGGGGTGACGGGCAGGAGACCTTCAATCTGCCCGATCTCCAGGGCCGGGTTCCGGTGCACGTCGGTGGCAACCAGGGCTATGTCATCGGCGAGAAGGGCGGCGTCGAGAGCGTGACTCTCAGCGCCAATCAGATTCCTGTCCATACCCACGCGCCGCAGGTCGCTACCGGCGGCGCCGGCGGCAATTCCGCGGTCGCCACCGCATCGACGGTCCTCGCCGACGCGAGCAGTACCACGACGAACGTCTACAAGGCGTTCAACGCGGCCGACGCGCAAGTGGCGCTCAATTCCAGCACGATTCAGCCGGCGGGCGGCAACCAGCCGCATGACAACTTCCAGCCGACGCTGGCGATCACCTACATCATTTCGCTGTTCGGCGTATACCCGACCCAGACATGACGCGGTCACCGCCTGCAGCCCAGTTGTTCGGAGCGCACCAATGAGCAGTCCCTTCGTAGCCGAAATCCGGTGCTTCGGGTTCAATTTCGCCCCGAAGGGGTGGGCGTTCTGCGACGGCCAGCTCCTGCCGATTTCGCAGAACACCGCGCTGTTCTCGCTTGTCGGCACCTTCTACGGCGGGGATGGTAAATCGGTTTTCGCCCTGCCCAACCTGCAAGGCGCGGTTGCCACCTGTCAGGGCCAGAGCTCGACTGGCACACAGTGGTTCGTCGGCGAGGAGCAGGGAGAGACAAGCGTCACCTTGCTCACCACCGAGATACCGGTCCACGGCCACACGATGAGCGCGACCACCGTCACCGCCACGGGCGCTACGGCAGCGGGCGGCCAGCTTGCCAAGGCTTTCAAGGGCAACCTTCAGTCGTCCAACAAAGGCGACATATACAGCACGGCCGCGCCCAACCAGGCGATGAGCCCGCAAGCGCTGGCGCTCAGCGGAGGCAGCCTGCCGCACAACAACATGATGCCGTACCTGACGCTGAATTTTTGCATCGCGCTGCAGGGGGTCTTTCCGCCGCGGCCGTGAGACGACAAAGCGCCGCCGCAGGCGCGGGCGGCAACGAATTGATTGGGGGTTACGATGGCCACGCCGTTCCTGGGTGAATTGAAGATCGTCTCGTTCAACTTCGCCCCCAAGGGCTGGGCGCTCGCCAACGGGCAGCTTCTGCCGATCAACCAGAACCAGGCGCTGTTTTCGCTATTGGGCACGATGTACGGGGGCGACGGCCGGGTGAATTTTGCCTTGCCCGATCTGCGGGGACGGGTGGCCATGCACATGGGGGGAGGATTTACGCAGGGGGAAAGGGGCGGCGAGGATGCGCACACAGTGAGCCTCACCGAGATGCCTCAGCATACCCATTTTCTCGAAGGGAACACCACCACAGCCGCGACGGCCAACGCGTTCACTCCCGCGGCCAACGATTCGCTTGGCCAAAGCATCGGGGTGCCCAGTTCGGGCGCCAATTTCGCGCTCGATATCTATTCGACTTCGGCGCCCAACGCGACGATGGCCGCCGGAACGGTGACCAACGCCGGTGGCAACCAGGCGCACGAGAACCGCCAGCCTTTCCTCGTGCTCAACTGGATCGTTGCCCTGCAGGGCATTTTCCCGTCACAGAATTGAACGATCGTGCAGGGGAGAAATCGGCGCTGTTCCAACGCAGAGCGGACCGCTCGATTTCGGATGCGCGCCTTCGCTTTGCGGATTATATCTAGGGACTACGGCGGATTCGCGCCGGCTGGGGGGCACCAATGACTGCTAACGCATCGATCCTGTCGCGGCGCAACGTTCTGGTCGGGCTCGCGGGCGGCGCCGCGGTCGGCGCGGTCGCGACGACCAACGCCGGGCAGCGCGAGGTGCAGGCGTTTAAGCAGCTCCTGTTTCAAAACAAGCCCGGCAAGCATAACGTCCGCCTCGATACGGCCACGGTCGACGATTGGTCCCTCCAGGTCGGGACGAAATTCCAGAGTTCGTCCGGCCACACGCTGCGGCTGGACGACGTGCAGCAATTCGACCACCAGAACACGCGCCCGAAGGGCCTGCGCGATCGCGCGTTCGCCGCGGGCTTCTCGATCGTCTCTGGCGTCGGCGCGTTACCAACTCAAGTGCTCCTCAGAGTGACACACCCGGAGGGCGGCACTTTCGACATGTTCATGACCGCCGGCAGCCCCGACAAGCCGCAGCGGAGAATCGCCGTCTTCGGCTGAACGATCGCCGCCGGCGCTTCGCGGACATGCCGCCTCCGATACGGGCCGCTGCGGAGTTCGGCCTCTCCTATCGGCCGTTCACGGCGGAAGACCTGCCCTTCGTGGCAGAACTTTACGCCTCGACCCGCCGCTGGGAGGTGGCCCTGGCCGGATGGCCGCTCGAAACCCAGGAAGCCTTCCTCGCCCAGCAGCACGAGGCCCAGCACAGCCATTATTCAATCCACTACGCCGATGGCGAGTGGCTGATCATCGAGCGCGGCGGGGAGGCGATCGGGCGCCTCTATCTGCACGACGGGGCCGAGGGGCTGCTAATCGTCGACATCTCGCTGGTCGCGTCGTGCCGCGGTCTCGGCTTCGGCGGGGCAATCCTGCGTGACATCCTGGGCGCCGCCCACCGGCGCGGCAAGGCCGTGACGATCCATGTCGAGAAGAACAACCCCGCGCGGCGGCTGTACCTGCGGCTCGGCTTCACGCCGGTCGCCGACCTCGGGATCTACGACGAGTTGCGCGCCGAGCCTTAATTGAAGATCGCTTCGTAAAGCGTGCCGGTCTCGTTGCGGCCGACCGGGACGATGAAGATGTCGGCGGATTCGGCGCCGCGGCGAAAGTCATAGATCGCTTGCGGCAGGATCGGATCGAACGGCCCGCGGAATTCCAGACGAAACGCCCCCCCTTCGCGGCCCGACGACGGAAGCTCGGCGGCGGTCTCGAGCGTGAACTCGAGCCGGCCTGCATCGGAGTTTACCCAATAGACGTTGCCCTGCGCGCCGTCGAAATCGTGCCAAGCGAGTTGCCGCATGAGAACTCCCGAGCGGACGCCGGCGGCACCCGCAAACCTGGATGCCCCGCAAGGATTCGAACCTTGATTGACGGAGTCAGAGTCCGCTCTCTTACCGTTAGAGGACGGGGCAACGAGGGGGCGCATCTAGGCAGGGCGTCACCAACCGTCAACCCGCTCTCGGGGCAGGTGCTTGCCCCGGGCGGCCCGCTCCGCTAGCCTCGGCTCAGGTCCCCGCCCCGCGGCGGGCGGAAACTGGAAAGTCTGATTTAGGATGGCGGATCACTCACCGCCGCAGCGGCCGCCGGAAGCGGCCCCGCAGGCCAAAGTAACCGGCGATCCGCCGCCACCGCAGGATTCGGGCGAGCGGCCTCGGCCCCATCACCATTTGCGCCAGGCTTACGCGGCGATCGATCTCGGCACCAACAATTGCCGGCTGCTGATTGCCCGCCCCGCCAACGAGAACTTCGTCGTCATCGACGCCTTCAGCCGCGTGGTCCGGCTCGGCGAAGGGCTGGCGCAGACCGGGCGCCTGAGCGATGAGGCGATGGAGCGCGCGCTCGGCGCGCTGAAGATCTGCGCCAGCAAGCTGCGGCGACGCAACGTCCACCTCGCCCGCTCGGTCGCCACCGAGGCCTGCCGGCGGGCCGTCAACGGCGCGGCGTTCATCGAGCGAGTGCGCGAGGAAACCGGGATCAGGCTCGACATCATCTCGGCGCAGGAGGAAGCGCGCCTGGCGGTGCTCGGCTGCCACATCCTGCTCGAGGACGGGATCGGCCCAGCGATGATCTTCGATATCGGCGGGGGTTCGACCGAGCTGATCCTGATCGAGCCGGGCGGCCCGGTGCCGCGCATCCTCGACTGGCAATCGGTGCCTTGGGGCGTCGTCTCGCTGACCGACACCGTCGGGCACGAACAGGACGGGGCGGACGACGCAGCGCGCGTCGCGCGCTATGCCGAAATGCGCCGCGTGGTCGACGAAAGCTTCGCCGAATTCGGCGAACGGATCGCCCCGCATCGCGGCCCGGACCAGCGCCTGCTCGGCACAAGCGGCACCGTCACCACGCTCGCCAGCGTCCATCTCGAGCTGCCGCAATACGACCGCAAGGCGGTCGACGGATTGATCGTTCCGTCGGATTCGATGCGCGAGATTTCCTCGCGCCTGGCGCACATGTCTCCCGAAGAGCGGCGCGGTCTGCCCTGCATCGGGCAGGAGCGCGCCGACCTGGTGGTGGCCGGCTGCGCGATCCTCGAATCAATCCTCGACCTGTGGCCCGCGCCGCGCCTCGGCGTCGCCGACCGCGGCATCCGCGAGGGCATCCTGAGGAGCCTGATGTCGGCCGACGCCGAGGGCGTCCAGGCGCGCGAAGGCCTGCGGCGCCTGCGGGACGAGGGGTGACACGCGCGGGCAAGGATGCCGGGCGCCGGGTCAGGACCGCGCGCGGGCGGACGGCCTCGTCCACGCGCTGGCTGGAGCGGCAGCTCAACGACCCTTACGTCAAGCAAGCCAAGGCGGCCGGTTTCCGCAGCCGCGCGGCCTACAAGCTGATCGAGTTGGACGAGCGTTTCAGCCTGCTGAGAGGCGCGCAGCGCGTCATCGACCTCGGCATCGCCCCCGGCGGCTGGACCCAGGTCGTCCGCCAGCGCGCGCCCAAAGCGACGGTGGTCGGCATCGACCTGCTGCCGACCGAGCCGATCGACGGCGTGACGATCGTGCAGATGGATTTCATGGCCGAGGATGCGCCCGCGGCACTGGCGGACGCACTCGGCGGCGCGCCGGACCTGGTGCTGTCCGACATGGCGGCGAATACCGTCGGCCACAAGCAGACCGATCACTTGCGCACGATGGGCCTGGTCGAGGCGGCCGCGCAGTTCGCCGGCGAGACACTGGCCGAAGGCGGGGCGTTCGTCGCCAAGGTGCTGGCGGGCGGGACCGACGCCGAGCTGCTGGCGCTCCTCAAGCGCCATTTCCGCACGGTCAAGCACGCCAAGCCGCCGGCGAGCCGCAAGGGCTCGTCGGAGTGGTACGTCGTCGCTCAGGGATTCAAGCGGCGGGATTAGTGCGTTTGCGACTGGCCGCCCGTGGCCGAGGCCTTGCCGGCTACCGGTTGCGGCTGCGCGGCGGCGCCGGCGGCTTCGGGCCCATTGGCCGGAGTCCCCGACGGGCCTGGGCCCGGCGCGGCATTGGCGGTGGTCGCCCCGGCCTTGTCGGACTTCGCCGCGCCCGCTGCGGGAGCCGCCGGCGGCGGGAACGGCGGACCGCCGCCCTGCTGCTTGAGATAAGCGATCACGTTGGCGCGGTCGACCGGGCTCGACAGGCCGGCGAAGGTCATCTTGGTGCCCGGCGCGAAAGCGGCCGGGCTTTTCAGCCAGTCGAACAGATTCTCGTACGTCCAGGTGCCGCCCTTGCCGGAGAGCGCGCTGGAGAAGGCGAAGCCGTTCTTGCCCTTGCCGATCGGCGCACCGACCGTGGCGTAGAGGTTCGGGCCAATGGCGTTGGCTCCGCCCTGGTCCGCGTTATGGCAGCTGCTGCACTTCTGGAATACCTTCTGCCCGGCTGCCGGATCGGCGGCGGCGAGCACCGTGCCGAGGTCGACTGTCGGCGCCGCGCCCGGCTCGACCACGCCCTCGATCGGATAGCCCATCTTTTCGGGCCGCTCGGGCTTGTTGGCGTCGAACACGCGCTCGCTGACGGCGTTGAGGCCGAGCGCGACGATGCCGGAGAAAAGGACCCAGCCGGCGACGGTGTTGAAGCGGTCTTGCATCGGTGCGGTGATCTGCCCTGCGGAGAGTTCCGGGGGCCGCTCTAGTAGCGGCTTTCGCTGTTCGCAAGCCTGTAGCGACCCGCAATTCGCCTTGTTCCCAGACGCCCGGCGGTCTACCCGCGCCGCCGATGCACAGCTTCCCCGCCCCAGCGCTTCGATTGGTCGAGGAAATGACCGCGGTCGCCGCGCGGAACCCGGCACGCGCCGTCGCCTTCCAGGGCGCGCCGGGAGCGAATTCGCACCGCGCGGCGATGGAATGGGCGCCCGAGTGCCTGGCGTTGCCGTGCTTCAGCTTCGACGACGCGCTCGACGCGGTGAAGCAGGAGCGGGCGGGGTGCGCGATCATTCCGATCGAGAACTCGCAGCACGGCCGCGTCGCCGACATCCATTTTCTGCTCCCGGAAAGCGGCCTGTCGATCATCGGCGAGCACTTCCTGGCGATCCGCTATGCGGTCATGGCGCTCGGCCCGGGACCGTTCGCCGCCGCTTACTCGCACCCGCAGGCGCTCGGCCAGACGCGGGCCTGGCTGCGCGAGCGCGGGATCGTGCCGATGACTTATCCCGACACCGCCGGCGCGGCGGCGTTCGTCAAGGAACAGGGCGATCCGCAGGCTTGCGCGATCGCTCCGCGGATCGCCGCCGACATCTATGGACTCGAGGTCGTCGCCGACAACGTCGCCGATGCGATCGACAACACCACCCGGTTCGTGGTCCTCGCGCGCCACCCGCTCGACCCGGCGGGCCTCAGGAACGAGCCGGCGATGACGACTTTCGTGTTCGAGGTGAAGAACATCCCCGCGGCGCTCTACAAGGCGCTCGGCGGCTTTGCCACCAACGGGGTCAACATGACCAAGCTCGAAAGCTACCAGAAGGGCGCGAGCTTCTCGGCGACGATGTTCTACGCCGACATCGTCGGCACACCGGGTGACCCGGCGATCGACCGCGCGCTCGACGAGCTAGCGTTCCATTGCAAGGAGCTGCGCATGCTGGGAACGTATCGCCAGGCGCGGCCGCGGGGGTAACCCTCCCGCTGCGACTAACCTCGCCTCCAGCTCGGTAAGTCTCGCTCCCCTCCCGCTTACGGGAGGGGTGGAGGGAGGGCTTCACTCGTCGCCGAAGATCGCGATTTCGCGCCGCCCTTCGCTGTCCGCCCGCCCCCGGTACATCCCGGCCGTATTGAGTGCAAAGGCAGTGCCGCCGTCTGCCCCGGCGACGATCACTCCGCCGTCGCCGCCGAGCGCGCCAACCTCGGCGATCACCGCGTCGGCAGCCTCCTGCAACCCCTCGCCGAGCAGGCACACCCGATCCGCGATGGCCTTCGCCGCACCGGTGCGGATGAAGTATTCCCCGGCACCGGTGGCCGAAACCGCGCAGGCACGGTCGTCGGCGTAAGTCCCGGCGCCGATCAAAGGCGAATCGCCGATGCGGCCCCAGCGCTTGCCGGTCAGGCCGCCGGTCGAGGTGGCCGCAGCGACGTGGGCCTGCGTGTCGCGGGCCACCGCGCCGACGGTGCCGTACTTCACGCTGCTGTCGAACCAGCCCGATTTGCGGGCGCGGAATTCCTCGAGCTGACGGCGGCGCTCGGGCGTCTCGAACCAGCTCGGATCGACCGGCTCGAAACCCTGCTCGCGGGCGAACTGCTCGGCCCCGGCACCGGCGAGGAACACGTGCGGGCTGTGCTCCATCACCGCACGCGCGAGCAACAGCGGGTTGCGCACCGTGGTGACGGCCGCGACGGCACCGGCCGCGCGGTCGCGTCCGTCCATGATCGCCGCATCGAGCTCGATCCCGCCCTCGAACGTGAACGTCGCGCCACGCCCGGCGTTGAACAGCGGGTCGTCCTCCAGCAGAACCACCGCCGCGGCGACCGCGTCGAGGGCGCTGCCGCCTTCGGCCAGCAGGTTCGCTCCGGCATCGAGCGCGGCGGCAAGCCCCACTTCATAAGCCCGCCGCTGGGCGTCGGCCAGATTCTCGCGCAGGATCGTGCCCGCCCCGCCGTGGATGGCGATGCTCCATCTTGAATCCATCCGCCGCGCCTAGCACAAGCGCGCCATGCCGGAATACCGCATCCAGGAAGACAACCCTCTGCGGCCCGAAATCGCCGCGCTACTCGATCTGCACCTGGCCGAGATGCACCGCTGGTCGCCGGCGTGCAAAGTCCACGCCATGCCGGCCGAGCGGCTGGCCGAGCCGGACGTGACGTTCTTTTCCGCGTGGGACGGCGACAATCTGGCTGCCGTCGGCGCGCTCAAGGAGCTGGGCGCAACGCGCGGCGAGCTGAAATCGATGCGCGCCGCGCCCGCTTATCGCGGCAAGGGCGCGGGGCAGGCGATCCTGCGCCATCTGATCGCCGAGGCCGAGCGGCGCGGCTGCACCTGGCTCGGCCTCGAAACCGGCCGCCCGGAGCCGTTCCGCCCCGCCGCCTCGCTTTACCGCAAGCACGGCTTCGCCGAATGCGGCAACTTCGGCGACTACGTCAGCGACGAGTTCAGCGTGTGCATGAGCCGGGCGCTGTGACCATCGCGCTCCGTCCCGCCACGACGGCCGACGCGCCGGCGCTCGCCGAATTCGGCCGCGACAGCTTCACCGCGGCGTTCGGCCATCTCTACCGGCCCGAGGACCTGGCGGCGTTCCTCGCCGAATACCGCACGCCCGAGAAGTTCCGCCAAAATCTTGCCGATCCTCCCACTCTGATCCAGCTGGCCGAAGTGGACGGCACTCTCGCGGCATACTGCCTGATCGTTCGCGGCCAGCCGTTCGAGCAACGGCCGGAGCCGCGCCCGCAACGGCCGGTGTTCATCAGCCAGCTCTATTGCGCGGCCGACATGACTGGCAAAGGCCTGGGCGCGGCGCTGATCAAATGGGCCATCGCCGAAGCGCGCGCATGGAACGCCGACGCGGTGCAGTTGTCGGTCTTCAGCGAGAACTTCGCGGCGCAGCGGTTTTACGCCCGCTACGGCTTCGCCAAGGTGGCGGACATCGATTTCTGGGTCGGCAATCATCGCGACGCCGAATTCCTTTACGAACTGGCACTCTAGGCACCTCCAAAATGGAGTCAGCGAGGGCTGGACAAGCGGCAAACTCTTGATATCCCGACGGACCTCGACCGCCGGTTGGTTAATTCGGCAGGGCAGCAAGGCGAGAAAGGATCGGATTGCCCAAAGATCTGGGCCACGAATTGCAGCGCTATCCGCGCACCGGGCGGTTCCTGCTCGGTCGCTTGCGCGGAGCGATGGGCGAAGATGAAAAGCAACTCGTCGAAGACCTGATCGAGCACGAGGAAGAGCTTGCCGGCGACGGGCTGATCGTTCGGCGGGGCGCGGAATGCTCGCGCAGCACGATCCTGATCGAAGGGTTCGCCCGCCGGGTGATCGAGCGCAACGGCTATCGCCATATCGTCGGCTTGCAGGTGCCCGGCGACTTCATCGACCTGCAAGCTTTCGCGTTGAAGCGGCTCGATCACGATCTCTACACGCTCGGCCCGGTGCGGATCGGCCGCGTGTCGCATGCGCGCTTGAACAAGGTGCTCGCCGCCCGGCCCCACCTCGCCCGGCTGTTGTGGTTCTCGACCCTGCTCGACGCGGCGATCCACCGCGAATGGATCCTCAAGCTCGAACACCTCAACGCCGCCGAGCGCGTCGCCCACGTGTTCTGCGAGATCTGCCAGCGGCTCGAATTCGTCGGCCTGGGCAGCAAGAGCGGCTTCTCGCTGCCGCTGACCCAGGCGCAACTGGCGGAGATGTGCGGCACGACGACGGTCCATATGAGCCGCGCGTTGCGCCGCTTGCGTGAAGCCACCGGGGTGACCTTTCGCCACGGCAAGCTCGAATGCGACGACCCCGCCGCGCTGATCCGTTACTGCGAATACGATCCCTCGTACCTCTACGGGCCGGGCGATCTGCAGTTTTCCGGTCGCGACTACGCCGACTAGACGCCGGCGCTGGGCCTCACAGCCATTTCCAGCGGCGGAACAGCCACAGCTGGACGAGCGCGATCGCCAGGCAGACGCCGACGATTACCCAGAAGGCGTGCGGATGATCGGCGTAGGGAATGCCGACCACGTTCATGCCGATGAGGCCGGTGAGGAACGTCAGTGGCAGGAAGATCGAAGCGACGGTGGTGAGCACGAAGTTGATCCGCTCCGAACGGGCGGCGGTAAACGCCCTGAGCTCGTCGAGCAGCACGACCGCGCTTTCCTTGCTGATGTCGATGTCGTCGAGATAGCGCCGCAGCCGGTCGATGGCCTCGGCGATCTCGCGCCGGTCGTGATCCTCGAACCAGCGCGGCGCCTCGCGCCGGATCGCTTCGAGCGCGTCATGCTGCGGGGCCATGTGCCGCTGCAGCCCCAGGCAATTGTGGCGAATGGCGGTGATCTTGGCCAGCATGCCGGCCGAATCGTCCTGCACCGGCGCCAGCTCGAGCTCGTCGATCGCCTCGTTCATATCGACGATCGAGGTGTTCATCCGGGCGATCATGCGCTCGACCAGCGAGGTGATCAGCCCGCCGGCGTCGCGCGGGCCGTGGCCGGCATCGAGGTCGCGGACGACCTCGCGGGTGGTCTGCATCGAATGCCGGCGCAAGGTGTAGACCCGCGCGCCGTCGGACCACACCTGGATCGAAACCATGTCCTCGGGCTCGGCGCCGGGATTGAAGTTGACGCCCCGCAAGGTGGCGACCAGCGCCTGCCCTTCGCGAAAGGCGCGCGGCCGGCTGTCGTCGCTGGTCAGCATCTCGGCGGTCGGCTCGGGGATGCCGTGGCCCTCCAGCCACGCCTGCACGCCAGGTATGGTGCGGTCAAAATGCAGCCACAGCACTTCGTGGCCCAGGCCGCGATGCCAGTGCTGCGCCGCTTCCCAGTCGATCGGACTCGCCCCGCCCTCGCCGTCGAGCACGCGCCCGAACAGCAGCGGTCCTTCGGCCGCCAAGGCGTCGCTCGCACGGATAGGCGCGTCCATAGCTCGTCTATGCCCGAGCGAACGGCGATTTCCTAGCGAGCCGCGCTTGCCCTCGCTAACCTTTCGCTTAGGGTCGGTTCGAGGAGAGGACAGCGATGGCGGAAAATTCGGGCAACGAAGCGCAACCGGTCGAGTGCGAGGTGCTGATCGTCGGCGGCAGCCTGGTCGGACTGTCGGCGGCGGCCTTCCTCGGTCATCATGGCATTCGCGCCTACGTGGTCGAGAAGCACGCCGGCACCTCGATCCATCCGCGCGCCGGCTATTTCCATATCGGCACGCTGGAAGCCTATCGCCGGATCGGGCTCGAGCCGGCGATCCTGGAACTTAGCCACCAGCAATTCGGGCCGGACGGCGGCATCAACCTGGTGGAATCGCTCGCTGGGCGGGAAATGGCCAAGTTCGTCCCCAGCATCAACGCCGGGGTCGAGCGGTTCACCCCGTGCAAGCGCTTCTTCATGACCCAGCAGAGCCTCGAGCCGCTGCTGCGCCGGCGCGCCGAGGAGCTGGGCGCCGACCTGCATTACCGCAGCGAGCTGGTCGGCTTCGAGCAGGACGAGAGCGGCGTGACCGCCCGGGTGCGCGACCTCGACAGTGGGGAGGTGCGCGAAGTCCGCGCGAAATACATGATCGCCGCCGACGGCAACCGCAGCCCGGTGCGCGAGGCGCTCGGCATCGGCACGCATGGGCCCGGCTGGCTGTCGGACAGCATCACGATCTACTTCACCGCCGATTGCCGCCCCTGGCTGCAGGGCGACCCGCACGGGGTGATCTACGTGATGAACGGCGACCAGCGCGGCTTCTTCCGTTTCGAAGCAGAAGGAACGCGCGGCTTCCTGGTGGTCAATACGCTCGGCGACATGGCCTTGCCCGGGGCCAAGAAGGTGGCCGACGATATCTCGCCGGAACGCTGCATCGCGCTTGTCCGCTCGGCGATCGGCGTGCCCGAGCTGCCGATCGAGATCGAAGACGTCGCCACCTGGGTCGCCGAGGCGAAGTGCGCCGACGCTTTTCGCAAGGGCCGCATCCTGCTGGCCGGCGACGCGGCACACGTGGTGCCGCCGAACGGCGGCTTCGGCGGCAACACCGGCGTGCAGGACGCCGCCAACCTCGCGTGGAAGCTGGCGATGGTGCTCAAGGGCGACGCCGGCGAGGCGCTACTCGACACTTACCAGCAGGAACGCCAGCCGGTGGCCGAACTGACCGTCGAGCAGGCCTTCACCCGCTACGTCCGCCGCACGGTGCCCGAAGAGCTGGACGAGACCACCCCCGCCCTGCGCGACGAGGAGACGATGGAGATCGGCCAGTTCTACCGCTCGAACGCGGTCATCGATGGCCGCCGCGAGGACGAGCCAGCCTGCCTGCACCCCGACCAGACCCGCGGCCGCCCCGGCAGCCGCGTGCCGCACGCCTGGCTCGGCGACGGCCGCTCGACGATAGACCTGTGCGCGGAAGGGCTGGTGCTGCTGGCTGGGCCGGACGCGGACGCCTGGGTCGAGGCCGCGAACGACCTCGGCCTTGCCAGCGTCTCATTGCCGGCCGAGGCGGCCGGGCATTGCGGCGTCGGAGAGGCCGGCGCCCTTCTCGCTCGCCCGGACGGGTTTGTGGCGTGGCGCACCGAGGATGGCGCCGAGGCTTCGCCGAGCGCGCTGAGCGGGGTGCTCGGCGAAATCAGAGCACGAAGTCCCCGCCATCGAGCGAGCTCATCGTAACGCCCTGAAGGACCACGAAATCCCCGCCGCCGAGATCGATCGCGCCATCGGTGCCGTTCTGGACGAAATGGCTTTGCAACGCGGCGAA
>JANWHA010000110.1 GCA_025450635.1 Croceibacterium sp.
ATCCCTATCAAACCTAGCTGGCTTTTGGCGCGACCAATCCGCGTGCCCAAGAAGACCAAGAGATCGACCAGGAACGCTTTGTGATGCATGAGACCAGGCTTCGTCCTTCCCGCCGTTCGGTGACCATTGCTGTCGCCCTGGCCGGCGTGGTGTCGCTGGCGATCGGTGCCCATGCGGCGCTGAACAAGCGCTCGCTGGATGCCGCCAAGGCGATCGCCACCGAGCAGGACAACGCCCAGGTCAAGCGCACCTCGCGGATCGCGCTGGTAATCGGCAACGGCCATTATCCCGACGCCGCGGCGCCTCTGACCCAGCCGATCAACGACGCCCGCGCGCTGACCGCCTCGCTGCGCCGCGACGGTTTTGACGTCGACGTGGTGGAAGACGCCAGCCGCGACGACATGGTCCGCGCGGTCAACCGGCTGAAATCCAAGATCCGGCCCGATTCCGTGGTGATGCTGTTCTTCGGCGGCTATGGCGTGCAGGCCGGCCGCGAGAGCTACATGATCCCGGTCGATGCCGCGATCTGGAAGGAAGCCGATGTGCGCCGCCAGGGCGTCAGCATCGAATCCGTGCTCGACGTGATGAAAGAGCGCGGCGCCCGCGCCAAATTCGTCGTGGTCGACGCCTCCCGCCGCAATCCCTATGAGCGCCGCTTCCGCTCGTTCTCGCACGGGCTTGCGCCGATCTCGGCGCCCGACAACGCGCTGATCCTGTCCTCGGCGACGCCGGGCCAGGTCGCCGACGATTCCCACGGCCAGTACAGCGTGCTGATGACCGAGCTGCTCAACAACCTCGATGGCTCGGCCGGCATCGAAGCCTCCTTCAACAAGACCCGCGCCGCCATCACCCGCAATTCCGACGGTGAGCAGGTGCCGTCCGTGTCGTCCTCGCTGCTCGAAGACGTCACGCTAGCCGCCAGCGACAACGCCGGCGGCTAACTCGTCGTCCCGGCCTTGAGCCGGGACCCATACAGCGCAGCTTTTTCATTAGACGGTGCGATAGAGCGGGGCATCTCGCTTTTTAAGCCAAGGTTTATGGGTCCCGGCTCGAGGCCGGGACGACGAGGGTCACTTCGCCTCGCTCGCCGTCACCGCGCGCACCGGATCGCCTTCGCGCAGGATCGCCCCCGCGCGCGCCACCACCATGTCGCCCTCGGCGAGCCCGTCGCGGATCTCGACCTGGCCGCCATACATCAGCCCGACCTCGACCTGCTTGGTCTCGACCCGCGCCCGCTTAACCACCTGCACCACGGTGCCGGCGGTGCCGTACAGCACCGCGGTCAGCGGCACCGCGACGCCGCAGCTCTGGCTGGTCTTGATCAGCGCGCGGCCGGATGAATTCACCAGAAGCCGCTGCGTGCCGGTCACGGCGAGCGTGACCTGGCCGAGCTGGCTGTCGGGCTGGATGGTCGGCGCCACCCGCGTCACCTTGCCGTCGACCTCGGGCGCGCCGATCACCCGGATCCGCGCGGTCTGGTTCACCTTGAGCTTGCCGATGTCGCGGGTCGGCACGATGCCGATCAGGTCGAACTCGTTGCGGGCGATGATCGAGAACAGCGCCTCGCCGCGCGGCGAGGCGAGCGCGCCGATCACCGCCGACGAGCGGCCGATCAGGCCGGCCACCGGCGCCTGCCCCACCAGCGAGCCGCCCTCCGGCAGCAACAGCCGCGCCAGCGTCTGCCCGGCGGTGACGGTGTCGCCGGGCTCGGCCAGGATTTCGATCACCTTCAGCCCCGGCCGCTCCGGCCGCACGAAATTCTCGTCCCGCGCCCGCACGATGCCGTACACCTCGACGATCGCCGGAAAGCACGCCTTCGTCGCCTTCAGCACCGTGACGGTGGCGCCTTTCGGCGCTTCGGCTTCGCCGGCCGCGAGGGCGGGCAGGGCGGCGAGGCAAAGGAAGGCTGCGGCGAGGGAAAGGGGGCGCGAGGGAAAAGGGGGCATCGGCAATCCGTTGCGGGTTCCAAGGGCATATCGATAGCAGAACGCCGCCGCTGAGGCCAACGGGTCGCCCGAAAGCGTTCAAGCCGCGGCGGCGACGACACGGACCTCGAGGTGCACGCCTGTCTCGGTTTGCAATACGCCGATTACGCCGAACAAATTCTCGGCTGTAGGATTGCCTGACGGACCGAACATTCGCATCAAGCTCTTCTGTGGCTTGCCAAGTGCGGTGCTCAATTTTTCAAATCCAATTGTGGCGTTGATGTAGTCCCGTATCGCGGCTCGACCGGCGTCGATGTCGCCCTGCAACAAGCCCTGCACAGCTTCCTGGAACAGCGCCTTGCGAAATGCGGCATCGCGCGTGGCGCGCGCACGGATGGTTTGGCGAAAATCCCGGGTCAATGGCATTGTCAATCCTAACTGCTGTCGGACTTGCGTCGCTTGTAGTCACGCCACCGACGGAGCGCCGCTTCGATATCATTCTGCTGTCGTCGCTTGGTGCCGCCGCCCAACAGGATCACCAGCACCTTACCGTCCCAACCGAAATAGATTCGATACCCCGGCCCCCTGTCGATCCTCAATTCGGCTGCGCCTTCGCCGATTGGCTTGACGTTAGAGGTGTTGCCATCGCCGAGCCGGCCGATCGCCACCGTGACGATCGCCGCCGCCTGCGCATCGAGGCCGTCAAACCATCTCCGAAACGGACTTTCACCTTGCTCCGAAATATATTCCCGGGCCGAAATCATTTGGTATCATTCATGTTACCAATTTGCAACCAGGATATTATGGCACAACCGATCCTCTGGCTCCAGCAGGCGTATTCCGATTTTCAGAATAAATGTTGATTCTACCCCCAAATCACCTGTATAATCGCCGCCGTCCCGTGCCCCTGAGAGGGGCGTATCATGACCGTCCACGAAACGTTGGTGCGGGATGCGGTGGACGCGGCGGCTTCAGGCGCGAAAGCGCGACGTAGGGAGCGGCTGCGTACGCAAAACCGTGTGGTCCTGGCGCCCCGAGAGCAGGCGTCAAGTTCCTGGGGAGCCAACGCTTCCCGGGGGCGATGGTGGCAAAAGCCGGACACCAGGGAGAGCGCGGCATAAGCGTTAAAACCATTGCGCAGGGAAGGCCGGATTGCCTCCGCTTCACCTGTACGCTCGTGTGCATTTTCCTCTAATGCACCGCGCACACGAGACCGCGGGTGCGGCGCGCACCCGGCTTTCCCTGCGCCCTCTGCTCAAAGAGGCGCAAACGAATTTGTAAAGCTCGGGCGAAATGCTGTCGCGAGAACGGGAAAGTGTGTCCGGCGGCGGAGTGTGCGGCCCATCCTTCGAGACGGCGCAAGTGCGCCTCTTCAGGATGAGGGTTTCGTGGGACGAGTCCCCATTCGCTCGCCGCACATAAAGCCTCATGGTGAGGAGGCGCGCAGCGCCGTCTCGAACCATGGCTACGCGACGCGATCTCTGCTGTTTGAAAATTGAATCGGTAAACCCCAGCGCGCACTCACTGCGGCCGCTTGCGGCGCCGTGCGGTATTCGCGGCGGCGTCCACCACGTTGTCGACTTCCTCGCGCCAGCCAAGAATCTCCACCGCCAGTACGGGATGATTGAATCCCTTCAGCACGAGATCGTCGAGCGGCCTGGCGTCGACCCATGGTTCGACCATGCCGTAGACGCGGCGGGCGACCACGATCTGGTTGGCCCTGGCTTCGTCGCACAGCCTAGAGGCCAGATTGGTGACGCTGCCGATCGCGGCATATTCCAGCCGCTGCTCGAAGCCGACCTGTCCCAGGGTGGCGTAGCCGAGCGCGATGCCGACGCCGAAGCCGAGCGAATGGCCGCGGTTGCGCCAGCGCTCGGTCAAGGCGCCGATGGTGTCGCGCATCTCGACCGCCATCTTCACCGCGCGCTTGGTGTGGTCGGCGAATTGGATGGGCGCGTTAAACAGGATCATCACGCCGTCGCCGGCATAGCGGTCGAGCGTGCCTTCGTATCGAAAAATGATCTCGCCGAGTGCCGCGTGATATTCGCGCAGCACGCTCATCGCTTCCTCGGGCTCGGTGGTCTCGGTGAACGCGGTAAAGCCGCGCAGGTCGCAAAATACCACGGTGACCTCGCGGCGATGGCTGTCGAGCAGGCCGGCGCCGTCGGACGAGGCGATCAGTTGCGCCACTTGAGGGGCGAGAAAACGTTCGAGCCGGCGCGAGCGCTCGATCTCGGTGAGCTGGGTCTGGACTCGCTCCTCCAGCGACCTGTTCCAGTCCAGGAGCTGCTCGGTCTGCTCCTGCAGCTTGCCCGCCTGTTGCTGCACGGTGGAATGCGCGGTCGCGAGTTCGCGGCCCTTGTGGTCGACTTCCGAAAACAGCCGCGCATTGCGCATCGCGAGCACTGCCTGGTGCGCGAAGGTGCGCATCAGCCCGATCAGATTCGGCGAGAACTCGCCGGCAGCCTGCCGCAGCACCACCAGCGATCCCAGCACGCCCTGCTGGTCGACCAGCGGCACCACCAGCACCGAATGAAAGCCGGCTGATATCGCGACATCGCGCAGCAAGAGGTCGGCGGCGTTGGCCAGATCAGGGATCGCGACCGGCTCGCCGGTTCGGGCAGCCTCGCCGAGCGCGCTGCTGGTCTCATCGACGGAGAGGTGCTCGCCCTCGACATTCCTGTCGATGCCGATCGCCTCCGTCAGGTTGAATTTGCGGCTCGCGGCGTCATAGCCGTAGATCAGAACCGCGTCGGCATGGGTGATTTCGAGCGCGCGCGCCGCCACCGTCGGCAGCACCGCGTTGAGATCGAGCGAGGAGGCGACCGCGCGGCCGACTTCCTCGAGCACCTTGAGCTCGTTGACGGATTGCGCGAGGTCGCGGGTGCGCTCCTCGACCTTGGCCTCGAGCACGGAGTAGGTCTCCGCGAGCTGTCCGGCCATGCTGTTGAACGTGTTCGCGAGCTCCTCCAGTTCATCTGACGTGTGCACGTCGATGCGTTGGGAAAAATCGCCGGCGCCAAGTCTGTTCGCGCCGGTGCGCAGCGCGGTGATCGGGACCAGCATGCGCCGCGCTAGCACCGTGCCGGCGAGGATCGCGACCGCGAGGCCGAGCGCGATCAACAGCGCGACGCGCAACAACTGGTCGCGGATCGGCGCTAAGGCCTGTGCGGTCGGCTGCTCGAACAACACGTACCAGCCGAGTTTTGGGACGCTGCTCGCCGCGGTCAGAACCGAATGGCCGTCAACGTCCGTGCCCGACGACAGCGGCCGGCTGTCGGGGTTCAGCATGGCGGCGACCTGGGGCAGGGCGGAGAGATCCTTGCCGATCTCGGGCCCCCTGGCCGAACTCGCCAGCACCCGACCGCGGGAATCCACCACATAGGCGGACGTGGCCTTGCCGACTTCGGCGTCGCCGAGGAATTCCGAGAGGAAGCCGAGGTCGATGTCGGCCAGCGTAATGCCGGCGTTGAAGCCGGAATGCGACACCGAGATCGACATCGTCGGCTCGGAGCCGCGGAATGTCGCCGGCGCGTAATGGACGCCCTTGCTCTGGGTCTCGGTAAAGCGCATGTCGCGGGAGAAATCCGCGCCGCCGGAGACCGTGACCGAGGTGCGCGACAGCCGCAGCATCTCGCGGCCTTGGCTCGAGATCCAGGCGAGCTGGCGCACCGCGGGCACGCCGTTGAGCAGTTGCGCATAGTCGGCGCGGTGCTGCTCCAGCGTCACGGCATAGGCGCGGGTGACCCAGCTGACCTGGCGTTCGAGGTCGGAGATCGATTGCTCGATCCGCTTCGAAGACGCCTCGGCCTTCTCCGACATCGCATCCGTCAGCGTGGTCCGGGTGGCGCGGTAGCTGATCCAGGTCTCCAGCGCGCCGTTGACCGCGAGCACGAACACCACGAGCCCGACCAGCGCCAGCACGTATTTGGCGAACAGGCCGTGACGCCAGAACCGGACTTTGTGCTCGACGGCGATCATCCAGACCCTCGGAAGCAGCCGGGCGTCGGGCTGCGCGTTTCAGGCTCTCCAGGCCGCGATAAATCTAGCATAAATCGCCCCGCCCCGACTGTGAGGTCGTTGGCATGGTTAGCCGGCGGGGCTCGATGATACTTCTCCCTCCCCCCCCTTCTGTCCGACGAAGCCCGCCTTCGGGCGAAGGCGGATGCGGGGAGGGGTCGGGGGTGGGGGTGCCGCAACGGAAACCTTAATTACCCGCCGCGATTAAAAAGCTGCCGCAGCACGTCGTTCATCGGCTGGCTCTCCGGTGCGGCGTCGTCCTGGGCCGGCGGCGGCACGGCCTGCGGCGGCGCGGCAGAATCCGGCGCCGGAATCGCGCGGCTCTGGCCTTGGCGCCCTTGGCTCAAGCCCTGCTGGATCAAATTGCCCAACGTCTGCCCGAGATCGCCGCCGAGCTGGTCGGACAGTGCGGCGCCCGGCGCCGATCCGGTGCTGCCCGGCTGGCTTCCGGCGGGCGCGTTGCCCAGATTGGCGCCCAATCCGCTGAGCGCGCCGTTCGGTCCGAACAGGCCCTTGCCCATCTCCTTCAATTTGGCATAGGCCGCGTCGGGATTGTCCAGCACGCCGGCCATATCAGGATAGATGCGCGGCTCGGCCCACGGGCCGTCGATCACCACGGGGATGCCGAGCCCGACCGGATCGCCGGCGCGACCCTGGCCTTCGGTCGTCATCACCAGTTTGGGCTCGGTCCGCAGCGCCAGCGTCTTCTCAGCCAGATCAACCGTGCCCGCGCCGGTGACCTTGACCAGCGGGCCGACCAGGTTGATGTCGCCGGTCACAGCCTTGCCCTGTTCGATGCGGAACGAGGCGGACAATTGCGTCAGGTCGGTGGCCTGTTCCTTGTTCTCCTGCCATCCCTCGAGCGTGCCGGACGTCAGCGCGCGAATCATCTGCGCGACATTGACGCCGCGGATCGCGCCGTCGCGAAATACCGCGAACACGGTGCCGTCGAGGTTCGACATGATCGCGCGCTGGCTGGCGCCGCTGGAGCGCACCGCCACTTTCGCCTGCAATTTGCCGTCGAGCCTGTCGAAATCGGCCATGCTTCGCAGCAGCGGCAGCGCGCGGACGCCGACGAGATCGGCCTGCAGCATGAAGGAGGGCACCCCGGCCGAGGCGTTGATCAACAGATCGCCATTGGCCTGGCCGTCATAGGCGCCGAGATTTGCAAGGCGCCCTTTCAGCACGCCGTTGGTGAGCGTTGCGTCGATCGCCGCCGGCGCGACATGGGCCTGGCCGAGATTGATCTCGGCCGCGGAAATTTTCGCTTGCAGGTCGACGTAATTCAGCCCGGTAAAATCGATCGAGGCGTTGCTCCAGGGCGCCGAAGCGCTGGATGTATTGGGCGCCGCC
>JANWHA010000111.1 GCA_025450635.1 Croceibacterium sp.
ATCACCTGCTGGCCGGTCTCGACCGCTCAAATGTGGCCATCGTCTACCAGTCGGACCACGGCCAGAACCTCACCCCCGGCAAGCTGCCGCACTGCAGCCTCGAGCGCGTGCCGTCCGAGTACCAGATCCCGCTGCTGGCCTTCGTGCCCGATGCACAACGCGTCCGCTTCGCCGCCGCGCCGAAAACCGGCCACGCGGCAAGCCAGGTGTTCCCGACGCTGCTCGAGTGGATGGGCTACGATCCGGCAACGGTGCAGCAGAAGTACGACACCGACCTCACCGGCGAGCCGGTTCGCTACGTCCGCTTCGGCCGCGACGTGGTTCCGCTCAACCTCGGCGGCACGGCCGATGTGACGGTGTCGGGCAAGTTCCCCGCCTGAGCGCCGGGCGCCGCGGCGGTCAGCCAACGCCTAGTCGGGCTCGGGCATTCGCCACATGACGTTCTGCACCATCGCGCGGCACGGATGGGAATTGCCGACGTCGTACCGAATGGTCGGCGCGCGCTCCAAAGCGATCCTGTCGAACGCGTATGGCGGGTCGGACAAGATCACCCGGCTGTTAATGGCGCGTCCGATCGAATCGAGGTCGAATTCGAGCGCGGTGTGACCAGCGATGCTCGCGAAAATGAGCTCGGATGGATAATCGCTAGAGACGATATTCGACGAGCTGAAACGCGGCTGCGGATCGGTCATCGCACACAGGCCTTGCTCCAGCTTGAGCGATGCCCGCAGCGAAGCGGCGCCAGCCTTGTCTCCCTTCTCCGACTTCAGGGCCGCAAGTTTCAGGACCAGGGCGCCCGTCCGCGGGTCCCCTACGCCGGCTCGCTGGCGGAACAGATCGGCGGTCGCCTGCAATACCTGCTCCTTTAACTCGGAAGGTGCGTTGACCGCTTCGGAGGTCATACCGGCGAGAAGGTAGGCCGTGTCGAGAGACGTGGAAGGGTCCTGGGCCGCCGCCAGCATGATCTTGCTCACCTCCTGGACGGCTTCGTCGTTCGTCATCGACTGTCCCATGACGGAGGCAAGCACCGTCGCCACTCGCGATCCGAAGACGAGCGCTGACGGAGCCTGATGGGCCAAAAGGATATCGCGGACGCGAGCGCTGATCTCTTGCGCCCGCTTGCCGCTGTCCTTGTTCTGCGGATCGACCGACGACATTACAATCGGTTCGATCCGCATCAACTCCGGCAGCAAGAGGATCGAGTCCTTCCCGTAGCTGGCCTCGCGTCGGCTCAGCTCGGAGGCAAAACTGAATAGGTCATTGTCCTCCGAGCCGCCCATCGCAGGGTAGGCCCCTTGGCCCGTCATCCAGCTAATGATTTCATCGTCAATGGAGCCGCGAGTCTGATAGTCGATCGCGGGCGCCGTCCGGCAACCGAGCGCGAGGTGCAGCGTCTGGCTGGCCGATTGCCTTGGCATTGGCACATTCGTGACAGCGGCGAGAAAAATCCGGGCGATCCCCCCGCGACTTGCCCAAATGAGGGAGATTTCCGGAATTCCCTGTCCTGATCGGTAAAGACCTTCAACAATGACCCGATCGCCGGGTCTTATGCCGCCTTGACCGCAGATCGGCAGGTCCGCGCGCAGAGCGGCTTCATCGTAATAGGCCTGCCGGTTGAATTGATCCACGGCGAGCATATTGAGATAACCGCTCCGGTCGCCGGCGCGCGCCGCCGCGAACGCTCTATCACCCGCCACCCGCGCCGGTGCGCCGCTGCCCGGATCGGCATCGGCGGCTTCGGCCCAGGCCCGGTTCAGAGCGGGAGCCGCTGATGCATCGCCTTTCGCCATGGCCTCAGCCCGGGCTTCGAGAAGGTCCACTTCCCAGATTCGCCTTTTCGGCACCTGAGTCCTGTCTATGGCGGCGATCGTCATCAGGGCGGCGGCGGGGTTGTCCGCCAGTTGTTGGCGGGCCAGTCCCAGTTGCGCGCTCAGTTTCTCGTCGGCCGTGGCATGCGAGTCACCTGCGATCGAGCGATACAAGACCATGGCCTTGTCGATCTCGGCCGAATCCTCGGCAGCCTTTGCCTGGAAGAGACGATAGTGGTCGCCATCGCCGCTGAGCGGATTGGCTACGACGCGATTGAGGATGCTGGCATAGTCACGCAAGTTACCAAAACCCGCCGCATATTCGACCAGCATTCGGTCGAGCAGCGGGTCGGGCTTACCGGCCTGCGCTTGCGGTAATCGGGCGATTACCTCGGCGTCGTACTTCGCCGCGGCGGCGTTCAGGTCGAGCCGGGTGACGTCTGCGCGAATTTCGGCGAGAGCGTCGATCGGCGCGGCCTTCGCAGGAACTGCGGACGCGCTGGCTGCAAGCAGCGCCATTGCCGTGACCAAGGCCATGCCATCCCCCCTCTGTCGGCGTTGCGAGCCGCCCCGACCGACACTTGGGCTCTAAATATCGGTTATACCGAAGCTTCGCAATGCCAAGCGAGACCCCGCGCGAACCGAGGGCCAGGCTCTACTTACCTTCGAGCGAAGAAGGGGAACTCCGGTCAGGCGGCGACGCCGTCCGCGTCCAGCCCGTACGCGGTGTGCAGCACGCGCACGGCCAGCTCGGTCTCGTCCTCGTCGATCAGCACGCTGACCTTGATCTCGCTGGTGCTGATCGCCTGGATGTTGATTCCGCGGTCGGCGAGCGCCTTGAACATCGTCGCGGCGACCCCGGCGTGGCTGCGCATGCCAACGCCGACGACGCTGATCTTGGCGACCTTGGCGTCGGTGATGATGCGGTTGAAGCCGATCTCCTCGCGTTTGGCTTCGAGCAGCGCCTGGGTGCGGGCGAGGTCGGCTTGCGGTACGGTGAAGGTCACGTCGGTCTCGCCCTTTTCGCGGCCCACGTTCTGAATGATCATGTCGACGTTGATCGAGGCCTGCGCGAGCGGTGAGAAGATATGCGCCACCGCGCCCGGCCTGTCCGGCACCCGGGTGAGCACCACGCGCGCCTCGTTCTTGTCGTGGGCGATGCCGGTGACCAGCTGCCGTTCCATGTCCGATTTCTCCATTTCCTCGTCCGAGACGATCATCGTGCCCGGCAGGTCGTCCGCCGGCGGCGCGTCGTCGTCGATGAAGCTCGACAGCACCTGCACGCGCACGCCTTCCTTCATCGCCAGGCTGACCGAGCGGGTCTGCAGCACTTTGGCGCCCACCGAGGCCAGCTCGAGCATTTCCTCATAGGTGACATATTTCAACTTGCGCGCGCGGGCGACGATCCGGGGGTCGGTGGTATAGACCCCGTCGACGTCGGTGTAGATGTCGCAGCGGTCGGCCCCGACCGCGGCGGCGATCGCCACCGCCGAAGTGTCCGAGCCGCCGCGCCCGAGGGTGGTGATGCGGTTGTCGCTCGCGAGGCCCTGGAAGCCGGGGATCACGGCGATCTCACCGGCCTGCATGGCTTCGATCAGCGCATGGGATTCGATGTCGACCACCCGCGCCTTGGCGTGCGCGCCTTCGGTGTGGACCGGCAATTGCCAGCCGAGCCATGAGCGGGCCTGGCAGCCCATCGCCTGCAGCGTCAGCGCGAGGAGGCCGCTGGTGACCTGCTCCCCGCTCGCCACCACGACGTCGTACTCGGCCGGGTCGAACAGGGGGTTGGCCTCGCGGCAGAAGTTGACCAGCCGGTCTGTCTCGCCCGCCATCGCGCTGACCACCACGGCGACCTCGTGTCCGGCGGCTTGCTGCTTGCGCACGATCTGCGCGACGCGGCGGATGCGCTCGGTCCCGGCCATCGATGTGCCGCCGAATTTCATCACGATCCGGGTCACGCGAAAACTGTCCCCCTGCTGGCGGTGAGTGTCGCGCGCTGTTAGGGACGCCCCATGCCCGATGCAACTGTAACAGCCGCAACCATCCGGCCCCAGGAGGCGGCCCATTTCGCCAAGTTGGCGAATGACTGGTGGGACCCCAAGGGCAGCTCGGCGATGCTCCACCGGATGAACCCGGTGCGGCTCCAGTTCCTGCGCGAGGCGGTCGACGGCAACTGGGGCGGCGATCCGGAAGGGGTGAAGCCTCTCGCCGGCAAGCGCGCGCTCGATGTCGGCTGCGGCGCGGGCCTCCTGGCGGAGCCTCTTGCGCGATTGGGCGCCGAGGTGACGGGGGTCGATGCCGCCGAGGAGAACGTCGCCGTCGCCCGCGCGCATGCCGAAGGTTCGGGCCTCACGATCGATTACCGCCACGGGGAACTGGCCGCGCTCGGCCTCGGCCAGTTCGACCTCGTCACCGCGATGGAAGTGCTCGAGCATGTCGTCGACAAGCGCGCGTTCCTCACCGAACTCGCGAAGCACCTCGCTCCGGGCGGCGTCATGGTCCTGTCGACCCCGAACCGCACGCCTCAATCGCGGCTGTTGATGGTCGGCCTTGCCGAAGCCGTCGGCGCAATCCCGCGCGGCACGCATCATTGGGACGATTTCGTCACTCCCGACGAGCTGAAGGATCTGCTCGGCGGTGTCGGGCTCGAGATGGGCGCAGCGCGCGGCCTCACCTACTCGCCGCTCAAGGGCTTGCACCTGTCCGACGATCTGTCGCTCGACTACCTGGTCACAGCTGCCGCGGCATGAGCACGAACGCGTTGAAAGAACGGCTGCGCGCCGACCTCAAGGCGGCCATGCGCGAGCGCAAGACCGACGAGGTCGGCGTGATCCGCACGCTGATCGCGGCGGTCGACAACGCGGAAGCGCAACCGCTCGCAGACTTTCACGAGCGGCTGCGGCAGGCGGAGCCGATCGGCGAAATCGCCCGGCGTGAATTGGACGCCGAAGCGCTCGACGCCGTGCTCGCGGCGGAAACCCACTCGCGCCTCTCGGCCGCCGGGGACTACGACCGCAACGGCCGCCCCGAGGATGCCGCCCGCCTGCGCGGCGAGGCTGAGCTCATCGCGCGTTACCGCGCCTAGGAAAGCGCGCGCTCCCACTCCGCGGCATCGAAGCCGACCAGCAGTCCGCCGGGATATTCCACCACCGGCCGCTTGATGATCGACGGGTTCGCCTGCATCAGCGGCACCCCGTTCTCCGCGTCGAGATCGGCGCTTTGCGACGGATCGAGCTTGCGGAACGCGGTCCCGCGGCGGTTGAGCACCGTTTCCCAGCCCTTGGCGGCAATCCAGTGGCGAAGCTTCGCCGGATCGGCGCCCTCCTTCTTGTAGTCGTGAAAGACGTAGCCGATGCCGCGCTGGTCCAGCCACCTCCGCGCCTTCTTGACCGTGTCGCAGTTGGGAATGCCGTAGAACTCGATGCTCATCTGTTGCCCTTGCGGTTGAAGCTGCGCACTTGCGGCTCGCGGCAGGAATAGACGGTGTAAGTCTCGTAATACTCCGACCGACCCTTGCCCTGCACCGCGACGTGCTCGGCGTTGCGCTGCCACGCGCGCGCGTGTTCCTCGGTTTGCCATTCGGACATCGACAGCGTCTCGCCGTCTTCCGCCGCATAAGTACGGAACGAGATGAAGCCCTTTTGCGTCCGGGCGAGCGCCTGCATCCGCGCGGCATCCGCCGCGTAGGCTTCGCCATCGAAGTTCGCGCGTTTACGGCTGCGGAAGACGTTGAGATACATCAGCTGTTCCCTCCCAGATGCGCATCGGCGATGGCCACGGCGAGGGCGTCGGCCGCATCCGCCCCTTCGATCGCCGCGCCAGGCAACAGCACCTTCAGCATCGCCTGGACTTGCGCTTTCTCGGCGCCGCCTGTGCCGACAACGGCCTTCTTGACCAGCCGCGCCGCATGTTCGGACACCGGCAGGCCAGCGCGGCCGCAGGCGGCCAGCACCGCGCCGCGCGCCTGCGCGAGCTTGAGCGTCGATTGCGGGTTCTTGTTGGCGAACACTTCCTCCACCGCCGCGCGATCCGGTGCGTGAGTGCCGATGACCGCGGCGACGGCGTCGTGCAGGTGATGGAGCCGCTCGGCGATCGGGGCTTTCGCATCCGTTGCAATCTGCCCATTGGCAAGGTGGGTAAGCCGCGATCCCTCGGCGCGGACGATCCCCCAACCCGTGCAAGTGAGCGAGGGATCGAGGCCGAGGATGATCATATCCTGAGGCCGAGGCGCGGCCCGAAGTGCATCATCAGCAGATAGAGCCCGACCGTCAGCGCGCAGCCGATTCCGAGAGCGAGCCAGAAGTTCATCCCGCCGCGCAGCAGGGCCGGGATCAGCAGGAACATCGGCAGCGAGGGCAACACGTACCAGAACGTCGCTTGGGCGTGCGCGGCCATGTTCTCGCTATCGGGCTTGGCGTGCCACAGGAAGATCATCCCAAGCACCGAGACCAGCGGCAGCGAGGCGACGATCGCCGCGGTGGCGGGCAGGCGCTTGCCGACCTCTGAAATGGCCGCGATCATCGCGCCGGCGAGCAGCGCCTTTGCGACCACAGTCCACATCAGCCGAGCTTTTCCATCACCTCGTCCGACACCTCGTAGTTGCCCCAGACGGTTTGCACGTCGTCGTCTTCCTCGAGCATGTCGACCAGCTTGAACAGGGTCTGCGCATCGCCTTCGCCGACATCGACCGACAGGTTCGGCTTCCAGCCGAGCTTGACGCTTTCGGCCTCACCGAGGCTGCCTTCGAGCGCCCGTGCGACTTCGTGCAGCGTCTCCATGTCGGTCCAGATGGTGTGGCCCTCGCCGTCGCTCTCGACATCGTCGGCGCCGGCCTCGATGGCGGCTTCGAAGACCTTGTCCTCGCTGCCCGCGCTCGCCGGGTATTCGATCATCCCCTTGCGCTCGAAGCCGTGGCTGACCGCGCCGCTCGCGGCAAGATTGCCGCCGTTCTTGCTGAACGCGGTGCGCACGTTGGTGGCGGTGCGGTTGCGGTTGTCGGTCAGGGCCTCGACGATCAGCGCCACGCCGCCGGGGCCGTAGCCTTCGTAGCGGATCTCCTCGTACGTCGCGGCGTCGCCGCCGCTGGCCTTGTCGATCGCCCGCTGGATGTTGTCCTTGGGCATCGACTGCCCGCGCGCGTTATTCACGGCGAGGCGCAGGCGCGGGTTCATGTCGGGATCGGGCATGCCCGATTTCGCCGCGACGGTGATCTCGCGCGAAAGCTTGGAAAACATCGCCGAGCGCTTCTTGTCCTGCGCGCCCTTGCGATGCATGATGTTCTTGAACTTGGAATGGCCGGCCATCGGGTCGTCTTCGTTCCGTGTGTGATCGTGGAATTCGGGGGACCCTCTAGCCGCATGACCGGCCCAGTCACAAGCCCGGGCTTGGCGCGCTTTGCGCCCGGCGAATGGCGCACCTTCGCGGCATTCCTGCGCCACCCCGCGCTGCCCGAGCGGATGACCGGCATCCGCCTGGCCGCCATCGGCAAGGTCTTGCAGCTGTTCGCGCTCGACCTGGTGCTGATGGCATTGCTGCTGGGCCTGATCCAGCTGGCGACTGCATTAGGCTTCAGCATCCCCGAGAACGCCATCGACAAGCTCAAGCTGACGCCGCTGTTGCTTGCGCTGGTGATCGTGCTGCTGCCGATGGGCGAAGAGATGGTGTTCCGCAGTTGGCTGTCGGGCCGCGCCGGGCATGTGATCGCCGCAGTGATCCTGATCGTGGGCGTCGTCGTGCCGATCGTTTCCGGGCCGCAGGCACACCCGATCCTGCTGCTTGGAAGCCTCACAATCGCCGCGGTGGTGGCGATCGCCATCGCCTTCTGGCTGCGCAAGCGACCCGCGATGCCGTTCTTCGTTCGTCACTTCGTGTGGTTCTATTTCGCCAGCGCGCTGGTTTTCGCCGGCGCGCATCTGATGAACTACACCGACGGCATCACCCTTGCGCTGCTGCCACTGGTGGTGCCGCAACTCATCGCCGGGCTGATCTTCGGCTACGCCCGGATAACCTTCGGGCTGTGGTCCGACATGCTGCTGCACATGATGCACAATGGGCTGCTCGTCGCCCTGATCGTGCTCAGCAAGGGCATGTGAGCGGCGCTAGAGCAGCCGCTGCCACCAGCCGACATCGCGCCAGCCGCCCATCTTCCGGCCGACCTGGCGATAGATGCCGACCGGCGTGAAACCCATCGCCTCGTGCAGGCCGATGCTGGCGTCGTTGGGCAGCGCGATGCCGGCGAACGCCGCGTGGTACTTCGCGGCGAGCACGGGGAGCAGCGCGGCGTATAGCGCCCGCCCGACCCCGCGCCGCGCGTACTCCGGAGCGACATAGACCGCCACGTCGCACGAGCTGGCGTAAGCGGCGCGGTCGCGATGCGGCGAGCCGTAGGCGTAACCCGCGAGCGCGCCGTCGATCTCCGCGACGAGCCAGGCATGGCTCGTCGAATAGGCGGCGATGCGTCGGGCCATCTCGCCCTCGTCCGGCGCCTCGAGCTCGAAGCTGACCCAGCTGCCGCGCACGAACGGCCCATAGATCGCCGCGCAGCCGGCGGCATCGCCCAGGTCCGCGGGGCGAACCGCCGCGCTCAGGCGACGGACCTCTCGCTAGCTACCAACGACAGTGCCTCCGTTCGGATGCAGGACCTGGCCGGACATATAGCTCGAATCCTCGCACGCGAGGAAGAGGAACGCCGGCGCAACTTCGTTCGGTTGGCCCGGGCGGCCCATCGGAGTGTCCTCGCCGAAGTGCTCGAGCTTTTCGGGCGGGGAACCGCCGCACGGGTTGAGCGGGGTCCAGATCGGCCCGGGAGCGACGGCGTTCACGCGAATGCCGTCCTTGATCAGGTTTTCGCTCAGCGACCGGGTGAAGGCGGTGATCGCGCCTTTGGTGGCGCTGTAGTCGAGCAGGCCGGGTGAGCCCTGGTACATCGTCACGCTGGTGCAGTTGACGATCGCCGCGCCCTTCTGGAGGTGCGGGCGCGCGGCCTGGACCAGGTAGAACATCGAGAAGATGTTGGTCTGGAAGGTGCGCTGCAACTGCTCGATGGTGATGTCGGTGATGTCCTTGTCGGGGTGCTGCTCGCCGGCGTTGTTGACCAGGATGTCGAGCCGGCCCCACTTGTCGATCACCCCCTGCACGACTTCCTTGCAGTGTTCGGGATCGCCGAGGTCGCCGGAAAAGCACAGCGCCTCGCTGTCTTCCTGCTCGATCGCGTCCATCGTCATGTGCGCATCGTCGGTTTCCGAGAGGTAGGCGATGGCGACCTTCGCGCCTTCGCGGGCAAACAGCACGGCAGTCGCGCGGCCGATGCCGCTGTCGCCGCCCGTCACCAACGCGACCTTGCCCCTCAGGCGGTCGGAGCCGGGATAGCGCGGCTCCCAGTCGGGCAAGGGATCGAGCTTGCGCTCGTGCCCGGGCATGTCCGGCTGTTCGTCGATCGGCTCGACGAAAGCCTTGGGGGTCTTCTCGAGAGTATCGCTGTCGTTGGCCATCGCTTGGCTCCTCGCAAATTCGGACGATTGCGAAGCCAATGAGCGGGATGGGCAGTGCGTTCCTGCGATCCGGCTCAGCCGAGCCCGAGCGCGGCCTTGTAGGTATCGAGGATCGCTTCCATCTCGGCCCGGTCGTCGGGCTTCATCTTCCTGAGGCGGACGATCTGGCGCATGATCTTGCTGTCGTAGCCGACCGCCTTGGCCTCGGCGTAGACGTCGCGGATATCGTCGGCGATGCCCTTCTTTTCTTCCTCGAGGCGTTCGACGCGCTCGATCAGGAGGCGCAGGCGGTCGTCGGTCGTTTCGGCCATTTCATGCTCCGGGGATGTGAGAATCGGTTGCCGGTGCGATAGCGGCGAGTGCGCGGAGGGTGAAGGCAGCTATCCACAGCTCGATCCTCCCCGGGACGGGGAGGGGGACCGCGCGCGAAGCGCGTGGTGGAGGGGGCTGGCGGCGACCGCAACGCCTGACCGCGAACCCCCTCCGTCAGACGCTTCGCGTCTGCCACCTCCCCGTCCCGGGGAGGAGCTTTACGTCCCCTGGTTTCGCGCCAGGCTGGCCTCCATCCGCGCCAGCTGCTCGGGCGTCGCCTCGCCCTGGTGCTGCGCCTTCCATTCGTCCATCGGCATGCCGTGGATGACTTCCCGTGCGGCGGCTTTGTCGCCGTCGAAACCGGCCTCGCGGATCCAGTCGGCGAGGCAATTGCGGCAGAAGCCCGCGAGCCCCATCAGGTCGATGTTCTCGGCGTCGTGGCGGTGGCGCAAGTGGCGTACCAGGCGGCGGAAGGCGGCGGCGGCGACATCGTCGGGCAGCGCGTCGAGCGGGTCTGCGGTTGCGGTCATCGGTGCGAGTGTCCTTGTCTTGTCGCGCGGCTCTGGCATAGGCCCGGGGCAATGGCAAAACGCGATGCGCTCAAGCTCGGTCCGCCCAAGCTCGTTCCCAGGGGCCGCAAGGTCAAGATTCTCGCCACGATCGGCCCGGCGAGCAAAGAGCCGGACATGCTCCG
>JANWHA010000112.1 GCA_025450635.1 Croceibacterium sp.
GTTTCCTCGTCGGTCGCCAGCGCGAGCTTGGCCGCGCCTTGCGGGCTCAGCATCGCCGCGCGCTGGGCGCGCATCTGCCACAGCTTCTCCAGCCGCCCCTGGTTGCGCTTGCGCCGCGCGGTGACCCCGCGTTCCAGCCAGTGGGCCTCGAGCTTCAGCCTGGCGTCGAGCTTCTCCGCGGCGCGCGCTTCCTCGGCGTAGACCGCCTCCTCCCACGCCTCGTAGCCGCCGAAGCCGACTTCCTTGCGCCGCAAGGTCCCCCGGTCGAGCCACAGCGTCGCCCGCGTCAGCCGCCTGAGGAAAGTGCGGTCGTGGCTGATGACGACGAACGCGCCCTTGTAGCGCTGCAGCCAGCTTTCCAGCCATTCGATCCCGGCGAGATCGAGGTGGTTGGTCGGCTCGTCCAACAGCAGCAGGTTGGGCTCGGCCGCCAGCGCGCGGGCGAGGGCGGCGCGACGCTTCTCGCCGCCGCTGGCGCGCGCCGCCTCCCGCGCCATGTCGATGCCGAGCTGGCCGGCGATGGCCTCGATCTCGTGGCGCTGCGGCGGCTGCTCGCCGGCGAGCGCGAAATCCATCAGCGTGGCGTAGCTGGTGAAGTCGGGGTCCTGCTCCAGCAGGACGATGCGCGTGCCGGGCTTAATCTTCCGCTCGCCACGATCCGCCTCGATGCGGCCCTTGATCAGCCGGAACAGCGTCGTCTTGCCGACGCCGTTGCGGCCGATCAGCGCCAGCCGGTCACGCGGGCCGATGTGCAGATCGAGGTTCTCGAACAGCCACCGCCCGCCTTGCTGCAGGCCGAGGCCTTCCCAGGAGAGGATCGGGGGTTCCGCCATAGCGCCGCGCGCCTAGCCGCTGGGGGGAAGCGCGACAACCCGGTTCACCCGCGCGCAATCGGCGCTAAGGCAGCCATGGCCGCAAAGGAGATAGCCGATGTTCCGTTATGCCGTTCCCTTGCTCGCGCTGACCGTGCTGGCCGCGCCCGCGGCCGCCGCCGAAGTGCAGATTCAGGCGCAAGCGCCTGTGGTCGAGTTGACCGTCAGCGAAACCGTCAAGTCGAAGCCGGACGTTGCCGAGGTCGGCACCGGCGTGACCACGCGAGCGCAGAGCGCGCAGGAAGCCGTGCGCCAGAACGCCGCCGCGATGCAGAAGGTGATCGACCGGCTGCGCTCCCTCGGCATCGCGGACAAGGACATCCAGACGTCGAGCTTCAACCTGAGCGCGCAGTTCACTTACCCGAATGGCGGCGGGAAGCCGGTGTTCGCAGGCTACGAGGCGTCGAACCAGGTCACGGCGAAGATTCGCCAGATCGACAAGGTCGGCGACGCGCTCGACGCGCTGGTCGCCGCTGGCGCGACCAATATCAACGGGCCGAACTTCCTGCTCGACAACGATACCGCGGTTCAGCAGCAGGCTCGCACGCAGGCGTTCCAGCGCGGACAGGCGATGGCCCAGGATTATGCCAGGATGGCCGGCTACACCGGCGTGCGCTTGCTCGAGGTTTCGGAGAGCGTGCAGACCGCCAGCCCGCCGCCCCCGATGCCGATGGCGTTCCGCGCGGTGGCGGCCGCCAAGACGCCGATCGAGCCGGGCGAAGTCGGCACCACGGTTACGCTGACGGTGAAGTACGAGATGACCCGCTAGCCTGAACGGGCTCCGCGATTGGTATTCACAACTTGTTCAATGCGGCTTCCCTAGGCCCGAGCTTGTGATGCGCAAGTTCCTCCTCCCCTTTCTCGCCGGCGCGCTGCTCGCCGGTGGCGGCGTGACAGCGCCCGCCGCCGCGCAGAAGCACAGCGACCAGGAGAGCGCGCGCAACGATGCCCGCGCCGGCCGCGTGCTCTCGCTCGGCCAGCTCGAGCGCATGGTCGTGCCGCAGATCGAACGCATGGGCCGCGACGTGCAGTATCTCACGCCGGAGTGGGACCCGGCTGCTCGCGCCTATCGGCTGAAATTCATCGACAACTCGAATGGGCAGGTAATTTGGGTGGACGTAGATGCACGTACCGGTCACATCATCCGCATTTCCAAATAAGCCCGCTGAAACGGTCGGCCTGTTGACGCGTTCATGTTTCGGCCCCATTTCGTGGCCGCATGACAACAGGGACACGGTCTCCATGCGCATCCTGATCGTCGAAGACGAGCCGACTCTCGGCCAGCAGCTCAAGGGCACGCTGGAACAGACCGGCTATGCCGTGGACTTGTCCACCGACGGCGAGGACGGCCATTTCCTCGGCTCGACCGAAGATTACGACGCCGCGATCCTCGATCTCGGGCTGCCCGAGATCGACGGCCTCACCGTGCTCGGCATGTGGCGCAAGGAAGGGCGCAACTTCCCCGTCCTGGTGCTCACCGCGCGCGACAGCTGGTCGGACAAGGTCGCCGGGCTCGACGCCGGGGCCGACGACTATCTCGCCAAGCCGTTCCAGACCGAGGAGCTGATCGCCCGCCTGCGCGCGCTTATCCGCCGCGCCTCGGGCAACGCCAGCTCCGAGCTGACCGCGGGCGACGTGCGACTGGATACGCGCTCGGGCCGCGTGACTCGCGCCGGCGAGCCGGTCAAGCTGACCGCGCAGGAATACAAGCTCCTCTCCTACCTGATGCACCACAAGGGCAAGGTGGTCAGCCGCACCGAGCTGATCGAGCATATCTACGATCAGGATTTCGACCGCGATTCCAACACGATCGAGGTCTTCGTCACCCGGATTCGCAAGAAGCTGGGGGCCAACGTGATCACAACCATCCGTGGACTTGGCTACAGCCTCGACGATCCCGACGAGCCGCCGCGCGAGTGACCCTGCCTCCGCGGGCGACACGCCGCCGGTAGACAGCGCCGCTCCGGCGGAGGAAGCTGCGTCCACAGCCCGCGCGCGCACGCCGCACACGGGCAGCCTGTCGCGGCGCATGCTGCTGATCGCGGCGGGATGGATCACGATCCTGCTGCTGGTCGGCGGTCTCGCGCTCAATCGCACGCTGACCTCCCTGGTGACCAGCCAGTTCGACGACCAGCTCAACTATATCCTGACGGCGATGATCGGCTCTACCGAGCTCGACACCGCCGGGGACGCCTATTTCACGCGGCCGCTGGCGGACCAGCGCTTTCTCGAGCCCAACAGTGGTTTCTATTGGCAGATCACCGGCGCGGGGCACGAGCCGTTCGCCTCCCAGTCCCTGTGGGATCGCACTCTCAAGGACAGCGGCAAGGGCTTCGAGAAACAGCCGTACTTCTACGACTCGTACCAATTCTCCGGTGATCCGCTGCGGATCGTCGAACGCTCGGTGGTCCTGCCGGGGAGCAAGACCCGCTGGCGTTTCATGGTCGCCAGTTCACGTGCTCAACTCGATAAGCAGGTCTTGGAAATTCGTTCGATCCTGATCTGGTCGTTCCTGATCCTTGGTCTGGGCCTGTTCGCGATGGTCATGCTGCAGACGTGGTACGGCCTCAGCCCGCTGCGCCGGGTGCGCCGGGCGATCGCTCGCATCCGCTCCTCGGGGGCGAATCGCGTAACCGAGCCGCTGCCGCTCGAGGTGCAGCCAATGGTGCTCGAGCTGAACGCGCTGCTGGCCCATTCGGAGAAGCAGGCCGAGGAAGCGCGCACCCACGCGGGCAACCTGGCCCATGCGCTCAAGACGCCGCTGACGGTGCTGACCAACGCCGCCAGCGCCCATGCCCCCGATCTCGACCGCACAGTGCTGCGCGAGGCGACCGTGATGCGCCGCCAGGTGGACCACCATCTCGCCCGCGCCCGCGCGGTCGGCCGGCGCGTCGTGGGCCTGGCGCGCGCCAACGTGATGCACAGCGCCGCCGCGGTCGAAGGCGCGGTCGCCCGCCTCCATCCGGAGATCCGCTTCGACATCGACGGCTCGCACACGGCGACGGTTGCGGTCGAGCGGCAGGACCTCGAGGAAATCCTCGGCAACCTGATCGAGAACGCCGCCAAGTATGGCGGCGGCAGCGTGTTCGTCACGGTCGATCCGGAGCCGGACGAAAAGCTGTGCTCGATCTGGATCGAGGACGATGGAGCGGGCATCGCCCAGGAGCAGCGCGGCGAGCTGTTCTCGCGCGGCGCGCGGCTCGACACGAACAAGCCGGGCACTGGCCTGGGCCTGGCGATCGTCCGCGACGTGGCGGGGATTTACGGCGGCAGCGTCGAGCTGGACGAGAGCGAAGACCTCGGCGGCCTGCTCGTGCGCCTGCGCTTGCCGCGCGCGCCCGCGGCAGCCTGAACCGGCGGGTTCAGCAAAGATACAAGCTTCGGGTGTTTCATCCGGTGCAACGACGGGAACAGCACTGGAGAATGGCCATGAAGACGTCCGTCCCGCGCCTCGCGATAATTGCCGCGGCCGGTCTCGCGATCGCCGGTTGCGCCCACGATTACCGCCGTCACGGCTATGTCGGCGCGTCGATCGGCTACGCTGGCCCCTACTACGGCTGGTACGACAACTACTATTACCCCGGCGTCGGCGTGTACGTGTACGAACGCTCGGGCGCGCGCCATCGCTGGAACGGAACCCAGCGGCATTATTGGCAATCGCGCCGTGCGCACGCCGGCGGAACCGAGAACTGGAGCGCCTACGGCGCTCAGCGACCGAGCCAGTACCAATACGAGAGCGACCGCCGGCGGCGACGCTGAGCCCGCTCGTCAGCCCTCTCGCGCCCGCTGGTGATGGCGGATCACTTCGTCGATCACGAAGCGGATGAACTTTTCGCTGAATTCGGGGTCCAGGTCGGCCTCTTCGGCCAGGCTGCGCAAGCGCTTGATCTGCCGCTCCTCGCGCGCCGGGTCGGCGGGCGGCATCGCCACCCGGGCCTTGTAGGCGCCCACTTCCTTAGTGATGCGGAAGCGCTCGGCCAGCATGTGGATCAGCGCCGCATCGATGTTGTCGATGCTCTTGCGGTAGCCGGCGAGCACTTCGTCCGCCTGCTGATCGTGGGGCTGGCTGGCCATGGCCGCGGGACGGTAGCAGCGATTCCAAGCTTGCCAAGCGCGCCGTGCAACGCCAAGTGCCTCGCATGAGCGCCGAGGTCGTCCCGCTGCCCAAAAGACAGGAGGGCAAGGAAGCTTCGCTCGCGCCAATCCTCAACCTCACGGCCACGGCGATGAACGCGGTCAACGCGATCATCCTCGACCGGATGCAGAGCGAGATCCCGCTGATCCCGGCGCTCGCCGGACACCTGATCGCCGGCGGCGGCAAGCGCATGCGGCCGATGCTTACGCTCGCCGGGGCTGAGCTGGTCGGCTACAACGGCACGCGCCACCACCGGCTCGCCGCCGCGGTCGAGTTCATCCACACCGCCACGCTGCTGCACGACGACGTCGTCGACGGCAGCGAACAACGCCGCGGCAAGTCGGCGGCCAACATCGTGTTCGGCAACCCGGCCACCGTGCTCGTCGGCGATTTCCTGTTCGCCCGCGCGTTCGAGCTGATGGTCGAGGACGGCAGCCTCAAGGTGCTCAAGATTCTCAGCCACGCCAGCGCGGTGATCGCGCAGGGCGAGGTCGACCAGCTAACCGCGCAGCGCAGGATCGAGACCAGCGAGGAGCGCTACCTGCACATCATCGGCGCCAAGACCGCCGCGTTGTTCGCCGCCGCCAGCCGCATCTCCGCGGTGGTGGCCGAGTGCGGCGAGGCCGAGGAGCAGGCGCTCGACGATTACGGCCGCAACCTCGGCATCGCCTTCCAGCTGGTCGACGACGCGATCGATTACGACAGCGGCACCGCCGACATGGGCAAGGACCGCGGCGACGATTTCCGCGAAGGCAAGATGACCATGCCGGTGATCTTCGCCTACGCCCGCGGCTCGGAAGAGGAGCGGCGCTTCTGGCAGGAGGCGATCGCCGGTTTCCGCACCGAGGACGAGGATTTCGCCCACGCGGTCGACCTCATCCGCCGCCACGACGCCACCGCCGCCACCCGCGAACGCGCCCGCCACTTCGCCCAGCGCGCGTGCGATGCGCTGGCGATCTTCCCCGACGGCAAGGCGCGAGCGGCGATGGTGGAGGCGGCGCAGTTCGCGGTCAGCCGGGGATACTAGACCCCACATCCGTTCGTATCGAGCGAAGTCGAGATACGTGGGCGTGGCGCGGGCGTGTCTCGACTGCGCTCGACACGAACCGTTAGGGGGTACTGGTGAGCGCCGAGCTCCCCATCAACGCCGTCCTGCCCGCGCTTCTCGACGCACTGCGCGCAGGCACCGGCGCCGTCCTCGTCGCGCCGCCGGGCGCGGGCAAGACCACCGCGGTCGCGCCGGCGCTGCTCGACCAGCAGTGGTGCACCGGCACCATCATCCTCACCAGCCCGCGGCGGGTCGCCGCGCGGGCGGCGGCGGAGCGGATCGCCGAGTTGCTCGGGGAGCCGGTCGGGCAGCGGGTCGGCTACCTCACGAGGCTCGACAGCAAGCGCTCGGCGGCGACGCGCATCCTCGTCGTCACTGAAGCGATATTCCTCTCGCAAATCCTCTCTGACCAGGAGCTTGCGGGTGTCTCCGCGGTGCTGTTCGACGAGGCGCACGAGCGCCATCTCGACAGCGACCTCGGCCTCGCCCTGGCGCTGGAAAGCCGCGCGGTGCTGCGCGAGGACCTGCGCATCGTCGTGATGTCAGCCACCATCGACGGGGCGCGTTTCGCTCGCCTGATGGGTGCGGCAACGCCGGTGATCGAAAGCCAGGGTCGCGCGTGGCCGGTGCGCATCGAATGGCTCGGCAGCCGCCCCGAGCTGCGCACCGACGAAGCGATGGCCGCCGCCGTGCTGCGAGCTTGGCGCGCTGAGGACGGCGACGTGCTCGCCTTCCTCCCCGGGGTCGGCGAGATCGAGCGCACGCGCGAGCGGCTGGCCGAGCGCCTGCCCGAAGCGCTGATCCTGCCGCTTCACGGCCAGGTCGAGCCCGCCGCCCAGCGCGCAGCCATCCGGCGCGATCCGCAAGGGCGCCGGAGGATCGTGCTGGCGACTGCGATTGCCGAAACCTCGATCACCCTCGACGGCGTCTCCGTGGTGGTCGACGCAGGCCTTTCCCGCCGCGCGGAATTCGACGTTGCCGCGGGCGTTACGCATCTGGTCACGCACCGCGCGAGCCAGGCCGCCGCGGCCCAGCGCGCGGGCCGCGCGGCGCGGCAGGGCCCCGGCGTCGCCTATCGCTTGTGGGAGGAAGCCGCGCATCCCGGCCGGGCGCCGTTCGATCCGCCCGAGATGCTCACCAGCGATCTCGCGTCGTTGCTTGTGGCGCTGGCGCAATGGAGCGTAGCCGACCCCGCTTCGCTTGCGTGGCTTGACCCGCCGCCGGCGCCCGCGCTCGCCGCCGCGCGCGGACGGTTGCAATCCCTCGGCGCGCTGGATGGCGAGGGTCGCATCACCGAGCGCGGCCGCAAGATCGCCGCGCTGGCGATGGAGCCGTGGCAAGCGGCGATGCTGCTTTACGGCGCCGAGCACGGCGCGTCGGACCCGGCCGCGAAGCTCGCACTGCTGCTGCAGGAGCGCAGCCTCGGCGGTCGAGGCGAAGATTTGGCGCAACGGCTGGCGCGTTGGGATGCGGATCGGTCAGCCCGGGCCGAGGCGAGCCGCAAGCTGGCGAGCGGGTGGGCACGGAAAGCGAGCAGTCTTATCCCCCTCCCCGGCGGGGCGGGGTTAGGGGAGGGGGAGCGCCCGCAGGGCGCGTCCACCGCCGGCGCCGGAGCACCCCCACCCAACCCTCCCCCTCAAGGGGGACGGCTATCGGTGCCACTCGGCATCCTCCTTGCCAGGGCCCTGCCGGACAACCTTGCCCGCCGGCGGGGTGCCTCGGGCGAGAGTTGGCTATCGGCCGGCGGGCGCGGGTACGGGCTCGACGCGGCCTCACCGCTCGCCACCGCGGAGTGGCTGGCCATTGGCGATGCGCAAGGGCACGCCAAAGGCGCCCGGATTACAGCCGCGCTGCCGCTGACGACGGCCGAAGTCGAACGCTGGCTCGGCGAGCGCATCGAGCGGCGCTCGGTGCTCAAGTGGACCGGCGAGCGAGTCGAACCGCGGCTCGAACGCCGGCTCGGCGCAATCACGCTGGCGAGCGGACCCGATCCCGCGCCCGACGAGGACGCCATCGTCGTCTTGCTTGCGGACAAGGCTTTGGAAGATGTTGCCGCGATCTTGCCGGACGATCTCGCTGCCCGGGCCCGCTTTGCGGGTATCGATGCCTTGACGTCTGAGCGTCTCGCCGAAAGCGCAAGGCAGTGGCTGGTGCCGCTTCTCGACGGCCGGCGAGACCTGGCCCTTCCAAGAGGCAAGCTCACCGATGCGCTGCTGGGCCTGCTCGACTGGGACGCGCGCCAACGGCTCGATCGGTTTGCGCCGCGCGAGTTCGTCACGCCCGCGGGGACGAGCCATCCGATCGATTACTCCGGCGCCGACGCACCGGCGGTGGAAGTTCGCGTCCAGGCGCTGTTCGGGCTCGACGCGCAGCCGATGATCGGCACCACGCCGCTGCTGCTCAAGCTGACCAGCCCGGCCGGTCGGCCGATCCAGGCGACGCGCGACTTGCCCGGCTTCTGGCGCGGCAGCTGGAAGGATGTCGCCAAGGAGATGAAGGGCCGCTATCCGAAGCACCGCTGGCCGGACCAACCCTGGGCGGAAAAGCCCAGCCTCAAGACCAAGAACGCCTTCCAAAACTCGCGGCGCTGAATTAGGGCATTCGGGCCGTATTTTACGGCCCGCAAGCGCGAACGCGCGTCGGCCGGTCAGGCCGAAGCCAAGCGGGACGAATGTCCCGCCCCCGGCGTTTGAGGGTCCACAAACGAGGAATCCCATGCAGGCCCGTATTTTCCAGCGCCCGAAGAACGCGATGCAGTCCGGCAAGGCGCGCACCGACGAGTGGATCCTCGAGTTCGTCCCGGCCGAGGCGAAGAAGCCCGACCCGCTGATGGGCTGGGCGGGCAGCGGCGATACCCGCGAGCAGGTGCGGCTCAACTTCGCCACTGCCGACGCCGCCAAGGCCTATGCCGACAAGTACGGCATCGAGGCCATCGTCCACCGCACCCCGCCGAAGAAGCTCAAAATCCAGGCCTACGCCGACAATTTTCGCTAGGTTGCAAATTAACCGCAGCCCCGCCATATCCCCGCTCGGGAGTCGGGTGGACGTTCGCGTCCGCCAACCTGGTCAGGTCCGGAAGGAAGCAGCCACAACGGATGGCAGCGGGTCGCCCGGCTCCTTTTTCCCCGCATGACAATCCGGCGCCCAGCCCCTACCTTGGCCGCATGATCGATTCCGGCGACATGTTCGGCGACACTCCGTCGCCCGAGGGCGAGGAGGGGGAAGCCAAGCCGAGCGCTGCGGAGCTCGAAGAGGCGGGCCAGTCGGCGATGTTCGGCGAGCCTGAACCCACGGTGGAAGCGCGCAAGCCCGCGCCTCCGCCCAGCGCCGCGCAGCCCTACCGCGTGCTCGCCCGCAAGTACCGCCCGCAGACCTTCTCGCAGCTCATCGGCCAGGACCCGATGGTCAAGACGCTGGCCAACGCGATCCGGCGCGACCGGCTGGCGCACGCCTTCCTAATGACCGGCGTGCGCGGGGTCGGCAAGACCAGCACCGCGCGCCTGATAGCCAAGGCGCTCAATTGCATCGGCCCGGACGGGCAGGGCGGCCCGACGATCGATCCGTGCGGCGTGTGCGAGCCGTGCCGCGCGATCGCGGAAGGGCGCCACATCGACGTGATCGAGATGGACGCCGCCAGCCACACCGGCGTCGACGACGTACGCGAGATCATCGAGGCGGTGCGCTACGCCGCAGTCAGCGCACGCTACAAGATCTACATCATCGACGAAGTCCACATGCTGTCGCGCAACGCGTTCAACGCGCTGCTCAAGACACTCGAGGAACCGCCGCCGCACGTGAAGTTCCTGTTCGCCACCACCGAGGTCGAAAAGCTGCCGGTGACGGTGCTCAGCCGCTGCCAGCGGTTCGACTTGAAGCGCATCCCCAAGCCGCTGCTGGAAGAACAGTTCGCCGATATCTGCCGCCAGGAAGGTATCGAGGCCGAGCCGGAAGCGCTGGCGATCATCGCCTCGGCCGCCGAAGGCTCGAGCCGCGACGGGCTGTCGATTCTCGACCAGGCCATCGCCCACGCGGACCTGGACGAGGGCGGCAGGATCAGCGCCGAACGCGTGCAGGACATGCTCGGCCTGGCCGACAAGGGCGCCCGGCGGCGCCTGTTCGGCGCTGTGCTCGGCGGCGACCCGCAGGCGCTGCTCGCGGAAGTGGACCGGCAATACGCGCTCGGCGTCGAGCCGCAGGCGCTGATGCGGGGAATGATGGACCTCGCCCACCGAATCACCGTCACGCAGATCGGCGGCAACGCGGCCGACGCGACGACGCTGGAGGAACGCGAGGCGCTGGAGGGCTGGGCCGCCTCGCTCTCGCCGGGGCAGCTCCACCGGCTGTGGCAACTGCTGCTCAAGGGCCACGACGAAGTGCGCAGGGCCCCCGACCCTCTGGTCGCGGCGCAGATGGCGCTGCTGCGCGTGCTGCACGCCGCCGACATGCCTGACCCGGGCACGCTGGCGAAGACGCTCGAAACGATGGCGGCGAAGGGCATCGCCGCGCCCCCCGCGCCGAGCGGCAGCAACGGCTCCGGACCGCAAGCCGCGGCGCCCACCACTCTCGACGACTGGCAACGGCTGGTGGTTCGGGTCGACCAGTCGGGCGCCCTGCGGGTGGCGCAGACGATGCGCGACTGGATCCGCCCGATCGAGTTGGCCGCCGGCAAGCTGGTCTACGAGCTCGCCCCCGGCCTGGGCGAAGATCCCGGCCCCGAGCTGCGCGACGCGCTGCTCAAGGCGACCGGGGAACGCTGGCAGGTGATCGCGGGTCAAGGCGATGCCTTGCCGACGCTGCGCGAACGCGCCGAAGCCGCGAAAGCCGCCGAGGAGCATCGCATCCGCAACGCGCCGCTGGTCAAGGCCGCGTTCGAGGCCTTCCCAGACGCTGAGCTGGTCGACGAAAGCGAAGCCGCTAACGGCGAGCGCAACTGGAACCGACGAGCCTGAGGAATCCGAAACATGGATATGGAAGAACTGATGCGGCAGGCCCAGGAAGCGGCCCAGACCATTCAGAAGCAGATGAACGACGTCCAGGTGAAGCTCGACACGATCGAGGTCGAGGGCACCTCGGGCGGCGGGCTGGTCAAAATCCGCGCCACCGCCAAGGGCCGCATCCTCTCGGTCTCGATCGACGACAGCCTGATCGGGGGGGCGGGCCCGGGGAACGAAGACGCGAAGCAGATGCTAGAAGACCTGGTCACCGCCGCCTTCAACGATGCGCGCACCAAGGCCGATCAGGCGGCGAACGCCGAGATGCAGAAGGCGCAGTCCGGCATGGGCCTGCCGCCAGGGCTCAACCTGCCCGGCATGGGGTGACGCTGCCGAGGGGGGATAGGTTTGGGACTGTTCGCGCGAAAGCCGCCGATCGACGTCGACGAATTCGAGTGGCTCCTTGCCTGCTTCGCATGGCTCCGGGAACATGCGAAGGTCGGCCCGAGCGAAAGCTTCGTGCCGGGGCAGATTCGACCCAATGAGCCCTCATTGTTGCGGGCGCGGACCGCTCCGGAATTGTTCGAAGCGGTCAAGACGCTTGCCGGCCTGTCGGACTGGCATTGTGAGCTCCAGCGAGGCGAGCAGCGCCGGGAACGCGTGACAACGTCACTCGCGGGCTCCTGGTCTGACAAGTCGGCTCTCGGCACCTTTTCGATCGAAGGGAACACGCCGGTCATCCGCTACGATCCCGAGCTCTTGCGCAATCCAGATGCTCTTATCGGCACGTTCGCGCACGAGTTGGCCCATTTGCTGATGCATTCGCTCGGCGTTCCACCGGGCGAAAGGGCGCTTGAGGAGCATGCGACCGACTGCACGGCAGTCTACCTCGGCTTCGGCATTTTCCTTGCCAACTCTGCGCGCCAATTCGAGCAGTTTCAGGATATCGGCATGCATGGATGGCGATCGCGCACGGCCGGATATCTTTCAGAAGGCGCGCTCGTGACCGCGATGGCGATCCAGTTGCGCCTATTCGGCCACCCCCCGGATGGAGTGCAAGAATTGCTGAAGCCGCATCTCGCAAAGGATTTCGGAAAAGCGTTGAAGTATGTCGACAACCGCTTCGGTGACATATCTAACGCGCTGATTGGCCACGATTACTCGTGTTGGATGATTTCGGATATGCAAACTTCACCGAAGAATGCAGCGGAGCGCGAGACGTGAACGACTTGTGAGGACTTGCTGAAAAATGCCAGCGGGCTGTTTTCGCTTCGATGCTTTTGTCCTTGATCCGGGCGATCGCCAGCTGCGCTGCGCCGAAGGCGTTGTCGAGCTCAACGCGCGCTATTTCGATGCCCTGACGCTGCTCGTGCGGGAGCGCGGGCGGCTGGTGTCGAAGGACCGGTTCCATGAGGAGGTCTGGCGCGGGATTCCGGTGACCGACGAGGCGCTGACCCAGTGCATCCGCACCTTGCGCCGTCAGCTCGGCGACGACGCCGCGCAACCGCGATTCATCGAAACCGTGCCGAAACATGGCTACCGCTTCATCGCCGAAGTCAGCGACGGAACCGGGGCGCCCGTCGGGGTGGCCGCCGTGTCTTTGCTGGACCCTTGGCGGCAGGCGGTCCTGCTCGGCGCGGCCGGAACCGTCGGCGCGGGCGTCGCGGGCCTCCTCGGCGGCCTGGTCTACGGCTTCGTCGGCGCCTCGCAGCCGCTGGCGCCGGGCATGGGAGGGGCATCGCTGCTGCTGGTGCTGGTGTCCATTTCGATCCTCATTGCGACGATCGGCGGCGCCGGAGTCGCGTTCGGCATCGCCGCGGCGCGCGTCGTCGGGCCTAGCTGCTTCGCGACGGTCGCCGGCGGGGCGCTCGGCGGCCTGGTCGTCGGCGCGCTGGTCAAGCTGCTCGGACTGGACGCGTTCAGCCTGCTGCTCGGCCGCTCGCCGGGCGACATAACGGGTGCTCCAGAGGGGCTCGTGCTCGGCGCGGCGGTCGGGCTCGGGGCGTGGCTCGCCATCCGCATCGAGAAGACCGGTTCCCTGCGCCGCGGCGTCGCGGTCGCGGCGATTGTCGGCGCGGCGGCCGGCGCCATTGTCCCCCTCGCGGGCGGGCGGATGTTCAGCGGCAGCCTGGCGTCGCTCGCGCAAGCCTTTCCGGGTTCTCGCCTTCGTTTCGACCAGTTCGGTCATATGCTTGGCGAGCAAGGCTTCGGCCGGTTCAGCCAATCGCTCACTGGCGCGCTCGAAGGCTTGCTGTTCGCCGCCGGCATTGTCGGCGCCATGTTGCTGGCGCGGCGGCAGGTTCGCGAGAGCGGCTAGGCTGCCGTCCACAGGCGAATCCGCCTCCGCCGTTGCGGCACGCACGCACGCTTCCCATATTCGTTGCCAAAGACGTGCGCGCTGCACCCCTTGTTCATCGCGGCGCGTTTTATTGGACGGATACGAATATTTATGACCGCTTTTCCTCTTCTTCCCTTGCGCGACCTGGTGGTGTTTCCCGGCCAGGTGGTCCCGCTGTTCGTCGGGCGCGACAAGTCGGTCGCCGCGCTCGAGGCGGCGATGGCCGGCGACAAGGACATCTTCCTCGTCGCCCAGCTCGATCAGGGCTGCGACCAGCCCGAGCGCGAGGATCTCTACGACGTCGGTACGGTCGCCCAGGTGCTGCAGCTGCTCAAGCTGCCTGACGGCACGGTGCGCGTGCTCGTCGAGGGTCAGCAGCGCGCGCGGCTGGCGGGAATGACCGAACACGCCGGTTACATCCTGGCGGAAACGGAGATCGTCGAGGAAGAGCCCGCCACCGGGGCGCCGGTCGCCGCGCTGATCCGCAGCGCGCTCGACCAGTTCGCCGATTACGCCAAGCACAACAAGAAGCTGCCCGAGGACATCGAGAACGAGCTCGCCCAGATCGACGACGCCGGCCGGCTGGCCGACGCGATCGCCGGGGCGCTGACCGCCAAGGTTGCCACCAAGCAGTCGCTGCTGACCGAGCCCGGGCCGCTCAAGCGCCTGGAGATGGTCTATTCGGTGATGGAAAGCGAGCTGTCGGTGCTCCAGGTCGAGCGCAAGATCCGCGGCCGCGTGAAGCGCCAGATGGAGAAGACCCAGCGCGAGTATTACCTCAACGAGCAATTGAAGGCCATCCAGAGCGAGCTTGGCGGCGGCGAGGGCGACGAGGGTGACGAGCTCGCCGAATTGCAGCACAAGATCGAGACGCTCAAGCTGTCGAAGGAAGCCAAAGCCAAGGCGACGGCGGAGCTCAAGAAGCTGCGCACGATGCAGCCGATGAGCGCCGAGGCGACGGTGATCCGGAACTACCTCGACGTCCTGCTCGGCCTGCCGTGGGGCAAGAAGAGCCGGCTCAAGAAGGACATCGCCAAGGCGCAGGAGGTGCTCGACGAGGACCACTACGCGCTAGATAAGGTCAAGGACCGCATCGTCGAATACCTTGCGGTGCAGGCGCGCACCAACAAGCTGAAGGGGCCGATCCTGTGCCTGGTTGGCCCGCCCGGTGTCGGCAAGACCAGCCTCGGCAAGTCGATCGCCCGCGCCACCGGCCGCGAGTTCGTCCGCCAGTCATTGGGCGGCGTGCGCGACGAGGCGGAAATCCGCGGCCACCGGCGGACCTACATCGGTTCGCTGCCGGGCAAGATCGTCACCAACCTGCGCCGCGCGGGGACCAGCAATCCCCTGTTCCTGCTCGACGAGATCGACAAGCTCGGCCAGGATTTCCGCGGCGATCCGGCCAGCGCGCTGCTCGAGGTGCTCGACCCCGAGCAGAACTCGAAGTTCCAGGATCACTACCTGGAGCTTGATATCGACCTGTCGGACATCATGTTCGTGACCACCGCGAACACCCTCAACCTGCCGCAGCCGTTGCTCGACCGGATGGAGATCATCCGCCTCGAGGGCTACACTGAGGATGAGAAAGTCGAGATCGCCCAGCGCCACCTGATCGCCAAACAGGTCGAAGCGCACGGGCTTAAGCCCGGCGAGTTCGAGTTGACCGAAGCGGGCCTGCGCGACCTGATTCGCTATTACACCCGCGAGGCCGGCGTGCGCACGCTCGAGCGCGAGATCGCCCGGCTGGCGCGCAAGACGCTGCGCCAGATCCTCGAAAAGAAGGTCACCAGCGTCACGGTGACGCCGGAGAATCTCGGTGACTTCGCCGGCGTGCGCAAGTTCCGCCATGGGATGAGCGAGGAAGAGGCGCAAGTCGGCGCCGTCACCGGGCTCGCCTGGACCGAAGTCGGCGGCGAGCTGCTGACGATCGAGAGCGTGACCGTGCCTGGCAAGGGCGAGGTCAAGACCACCGGCAAGCTCGGCGAAGTGATGACCGAAAGCATCGCCGCCGCCTTTAGCTTCGTGAAGGCGCGGGCGCCGGCCTACGGCATCAAGCCCTCGATCTTCCAGCGCCGGAACATCCACATCCACCTGCCCGAAGGCGCGGTGCCGAAGGACGGGCCGAGCGCCGGCGTCGGCATGGTCACCTCGATCGTCTCGACGCTGACCGGCATCCCCGTGCGGCCCGACGTGGCGATGACCGGCGAGGTCACGCTGCGCGGCCGGGTGCTGGCGATCGGCGGGCTCAAGGAAAAGCTCCTCGCCGCGCTACGCGGCGGCATCAAGACGGTCCTGATCCCCGAGGACAACGTGAAGGACCTCGCGGAGATACCGGCCAACGCCAAGGATGGCATGGAAATCATCCCGGTCGCGCATGTCGACCAGGTGCTCGAGCACGCGCTTACCGCGCTGCCGGTGCCGATCGAATGGACCGAGGCCGACGACCTGGCGAGCCAGCCGACTCCTCCCCTGACCGGCCCCGAAGCCGCCACGACCGCGCACTGAGCGCCTGCACCACGGCGCTGCGCTGCAGCGACTCGCAACGCCTTCCCAGGCGCTGAGTGGCGCGTTAAGCAACATGTGTTTCGGCGCGGCTGGCGAATGCGGTCAAATGCGCCCGAATTCGCCGCTCCGGCGCGGAATCCGGCGGGTTTGGCTTTGACAGGGCAGTCAAAAGACGCTCAACTCGCCCGCCATCGCGCAGGCGATTCCCATCGCTGTCCGACAACACAAATGAGGGGGTTTCCCGGAGCATGAACAAGAACGAACTGATCGGTGCAGTCGCCGACGCCAGCGGGCTGTCGCGCAGCGATGCCACGAAAGCGGTCGAGGGAGTGTTCGATACGATCACCGGCACTCTGTCGCGCGGTGACGAGGTCCGGCTGGTCGGTTTCGGAACGTTCTCGGTGGCCAAGCGCAAAGCCTCGACGGGGCGCAACCCGCGCACCGGCGAGCCGATGACCATCAAGGCCTCGACCCAGCCGAAGTTCAAGGCCGGCAAAGGGCTCAAGGATTCGGTGAACTAGCTGTCGCGCGTCGGGCTTGGGCCTGGCGGCGGCATAAGCGGGGGCCGCTCCTGAGGGGGCGGCCCTGCGCTTGTCAGGGAGTGAGCTTCACCAGAGCCATCGGCGCGGCCGTGCTACGGTTGGTAACCCTCCACTCCAGAACCTGCGCCCCCGCGCCGGCCTGAGGCCCCTCATCGGTGTTGTTGGCAAGGATCTGGCCATCGGTGACAATGCGGAAAGTCCCATCGATTTCAGGCAGCGCCGGCGTCCCCGGTCCTTTCGCCTCGGTCTTTGCCGAATCGGCTGAGCCGGCGGTGGCGAGGCCACCGGTCATGCCTGCCATCAGCGCCGCCATCGGATTGCCGCCGCCCTGTGGGGAATAGCCCGGCGCCTCGATCCGCGCGCTGCCGTCCTGCCGGCGGGTGATCACGACGAAGAAGTCGTTCATCGGGAACTGCTCCAGCGTCGGGAAAGCGAAGTCGTGCGACAGCTTGCTGGTCACGGCGAAGTCCACCTGAAACAGACCGTCACCGAGGTAACTCACCGAGCGCCAGCCGGCCTGCCGCCGCATGTGCTCGGCCAGTTGCCTGGCCGCGTTTGGGTCGTTCGGATCGATCCCGCCCATCATCGCGCGCATCGCCTGGCGATTCTGCTGGTCCTGCTGCAGTTTCTGCTGCTTGTCCTCCTCCCACTTGCGCTTCTGTTCGGCGACTTCGGCCGCGGTGCAGGGATGGTCCTTGAAGTTTTCGTCCTGGCACGGCTGCTTGACGAACGCGCTGTTCGCATCGGCCTTGCTGGCCTCCTCGGCGAGCTTGCTCAGGGCGAGCATGTAGATCTGGCCCTTGTAGGTGAACGTGAACGTCCCGTCCTTGCGCAAGTCGAGCGCCGAATCGAACTTGCCCGGCTGCAGGAAGCACCCCGTCAGCGCCAGACATGCAAGCGCAGGCACGGCGGCCCGCCAGAACCTCTTGAACATCGCTTCACCCCCCAAACGGTCGCGACCCGTTCAGCTCTCCCTCGTCGCCACCGCATACAGCGCGATGGCGGCGGCGTTCGAAACGTTGAGGCTTTCCATCGCCTCGCCGATCGGCAGCCGCGCCAGCGCGTCGCAGTGTGCGGCGATGTTATGCCGCAAGCCTTCGCCTTCCGCACCCAAAACCAGCGCCACCGGTCCGGCGGAGAGCGCGTGGGCGAACGGGGCCTTCGCATTGCCATCCAATCCGACGCGCCAATAACCCGCTTCGGCGATCTGCTCGAGCGCGCGGGCGAGGTTGACCACGCGCACCCACGGCACGATCTCCAGCGCGCCCGAGGCGGCCTTGGCCA
>JANWHA010000113.1 GCA_025450635.1 Croceibacterium sp.
AGCCTGTTCATCGCGCGCGATGTATCAACCGAAATCGCGGCTTGGAAGGCCGGTTGGCAAGATTCCTGCATGGTGTTTCGCAAATGCGTCAGGGCGAGCGCGATTCATCGCGCTTGCCAGCGCCGCCCGGCTCTGGGATATTCACCGGGGAGCAGGAGAGGAGTTGGCGCATGGCAAAGGCGCTCTGGCAATCCTCGACCGAGGAAGCCGAAAAGAGCCGCAAGCCGGTCGACTGGAAGCGGCGCATGAGCGACCACGTCGCTTACGCCTTGCTGATCTACACGGGCCTGCAGATTTTCGTGACGATGGGGGCGCTGAAGACCGAGCACGGCTCGATCGTGCCCTATTTCGCCCTCGTGCTGCTGGTGGTGGCGGTCATCCCCGGATTGCGGCTGGTCGAGCGGCGGTGGGAGCGGCTGGCCGAAAGCGGCGCCCCGCGCGCGGAGCTGAGGCCGCTGTTCCTGCGCGACCTCGCTTTACTGTGGGTCTGCGCGATCGGCCTGCCCTTCGTAGTCACCGGCATCGTCAAGCTGATCCTGTCCCTCCTTTAGACCCGGGCCCGCGGGAACCAATTGCAGCGACAGGCCGCTTTGGCTCGCGATGAAGGCGAGCCGCATCGTTGCCCCCTGCCTTGCGGCGCTCGTCCTGCTCGCCGCACCGGCCGCGCTCTGGGCGCAAATCCTGCCGACGTCGAAGCCGTCGCCATCACCTTCGCCCAGCCCGACCGCCTCGAGCTCGATCGCCGACCAGACGGCGACGGGGTCCGACCCGCGCATCGAGCAGCGCATTCGCGGCATCTTCTCGCAGATCCCAAGTCTGGCGCACGTGACCGTGAAAGCGCAGGAGGGGGTCGTCATCCTCGGCGGCAAGGTCGGCGCATCGTCGGACAAGGCCCAGGCGGAAGGCATCGCCAACCGCGTCTCGGGGGTCGTCACCGTGCAGGACGGGATCGTCCGCGACACCTCGCTTGGCTCCGGCGTCGCGGGCATCAAGAAGGTGACCGACACGTTCGGCGGTATCGCCGCCGAATTCCCGCTGATTCTCGCCGCGCTGCTTGTCGCGCTCGTCATCGCGCTGGTCGGGTACCTGATCGCCAGCTTTAGCCGGATCTGGCGGCGCGTTACCGGCAATCCCTTCCTCGCGGAACTGGTCGCCAGCGCCATCCGCTTCATGTTCATTCTGTTCGGCATCGTCATTGGCCTGAACATGCTCGGCGCCGGGGCGCTGCTGGGCGCGGTGCTCGGCGGCGCGGGTGTGGTCGGGCTGGCGCTCGGCTTTGCGATGAAGGACACAATCGAGAACTACGTCTCTTCGCTGATGCTGAGCTTGCGCCAGCCGTTCCGTGCCAACGACAAGGTCAAGATCGACGATTACGAAGGCCGCGTCCTTCGCCTGACGACCCGGGCGACGATCCTGCTGACCCCCGAAGGCAACCATCTCCGCCTGTCCAACTCGACCGTCTTCAAGGCGGTAATCGTCAATTACACGCGCAACCCGCAGCGCCGCTTCGACTTCGTGCTGCAAGTCGATACCAAGGCCGATCCAACCGCCGCCCGCCACTGCGGGCTCGATGCGCTGAAGCAACTCGACTTCGTCCTCGACCAGCCTCCGCCCAAGGCGGTGGTCAAGGACGTGCTCTACCCCAACATCGCCATCGAGTTTCAGGGCTGGATCGACCAGACGAAGACCGACCTCGGCAAGGCCCGCAGCCGGGCGATCTGCGCCGTCAAGAGTGCGCTGGACGACAACGGCCTCGCCATCCCGGACCCGATCACGAAGGTGAAGATGGAGCCGGACGAACCGGGCCCGGAACAAGCTGCGCCAACCTCCGCCGATGCGGCCGACGACGGCGATGTCGCCCCCGAGGAAGCGGTGACCGGCATGGTCGAGGATGAGCGGGCGGAAACCCACGAAAAGCAGGACCTGCTCGACGCCAGACGCCCGACCGAATGAGACACAGATCAACGATTGGCTGAATCGGCGTGGGTCACTGGTATCGTAGTGTCACCCGTCGCCCGCCTTCGCCCGCTCGATCGCCTCGAGTACGATGCGGCGCGCTTCGGCCGCGTCGCCCCACTCGCCGACGCGGACCCACTTCTCGGCCTCGAGATCCTTGTAGTGCTTGAAGAAGTGCTCGATCTGCTGGAGCACGATCGACGGCAAGTCCTGCCGCTCGGCGACGTCCGAGTAATACGGGAAAGTGGTGTCGATCGGCACGCAGACGAGCTTCTCGTCGCCGCCGTGCTCGTCTTCCAGCTTGAGCACGCCGATCGGCCGGGCGCGAACGACGCAGCCGGGAATGAACGGGCTGCGGGCGATCACCAGCGCGTCGAGCGGGTCGCCGTCGGGCGACAGGGTGTGGGGGACGAAGCCGTAATTCGCCGGGTAGCGCATCGGAGTGTGCAGGATGCGGTCGACGAACAGCGCGCCGCTGGCCTTGTCAAATTCGTACTTCACCGGCTCGCCGCCGGTCGGCACCTCGATCACGACATTGAGGCTATCGGGCGGGTTGTCGCCGGCGGGAATCAGGTCGATACGCATGGCGCGCGCCTAGGCTTGGGCTGAGCCAATGGCGAGGCGGGAATTGCGCTCCGCTGGAAAAAGGCGCAGATTGACTTTGACAAAGTGCGCGAGTGACGCAGCCCAGACGGAGAGTTGACGATGCATGTAGGCCTGGCGACCGGTTTTGCTTACCAGGGGCGCGAGAGCGGGTCCGACAGCGACTTCATCCGCGAGGAAGTCGAGAACCTCGTCATGGCCGAGGACCTCGGGTTCGATTCGGTATGGATCACCGAGCACCACTTCTCGACCTACTCGATGTCGAACGACCCCCTGCAGCTGCTGACCTACATCGCCGGCAAGACGCGCCACGTGAAGCTCGGCACGCAGTGCATCATCGTGCCGTGGCACAACCCGGTCCGCACCGCGGAGGCGATCGTCAACCTCGATACCCTGTCGAACGGGCGGGCGATTCTCGGTTTCGGCGGGGGCCTGGCGCAGCACGAGTTCGCGGGCCTCGGCATCGACATGGCGACCAGCCGCGAGCGCTACAACGACGGGTTGGAGATGATCTGCACCGCGCTCGAAACCGGCGTGATAGAAGGCAAGGGCATCTTCGCCCACATCGCCCGCAGCACGCTGCGCCCGGCGCCGATCAAGAGCTTCGAGGGGCGCAAGTTCTGCGGCTCGCTATCCGGCAACTCGATGTACACCGCGGCCAGGATGGGTTGCGGCAACATGGTGCTGATGCTGCCGCAGCGCGGCAAGGACGTGGCGCCGGACAAGTACACCGAGGTGTGGCACGAAGTGAACGGCGCCGATTCCAGCCCGCCGCCGCCGATGATGAGCGGCAATTTCTACATCGACGAGGACGCCGGCTATGCCGAAGAGCGCGGCCGGAAGTTCCTCGGCAACACGATGCGCGCGGCGATCAAGAACTACCATCTCGATACGCCCGGAGTGTTCCCGACCATCAAGGGTTACGAGCACTACGAGAAGATGGTCCTCGCCCCTGAGGCGATCGAGCCGTACATCGAGGAATTCTCCAAGGGCGCGGTCACCGGCACCCCGCAGATGATCCTCGAGCGGCTGTGGGAGCTGAAGGAAATCTTCAAGCCGCAGGGCTTCTTCCCGCACGTCTATTTCGGCGGCATGCCCAAGGACGAGGCGCGCAAGAACATCCACCTGTTCGCGAAGGAAGTGCTGCCCGAGCTGAAGAGCTGGGAAGCCGAGACCTCGATCGACGACCGATTCCTCGAAGCCGCGGAGTAGGTTCCTCCCCTCCCGCTTGCGCGAGGGACCGGGGTGGGTCAGTCAGTCAAGGGTGGTCATTCCCGCCCCTGACCCCTCTCGCAAGCGGGAGAGGGATTCCTAGCCCGCGCCGCCGATCACGTTGATCGTGAACGCTATCAGGCCGATGCTGAAGAGGAACGCGGCGAACGAATGGAGCAGGGCGATGCGACGGAGTCCTGACGACGTGATATTCGTGTCCGAGGTCTGGAAAGTCATCCCGAGCGTGATCGAGAAATAGAGAAAGTCGTCATAGCCGGGCATCGGGGTGCCGGGAAAGTCGATTCCGCCCACGTCCTCGTTCGTTTCGTCGTTCCGGGTGTAATACGCGTGCGCGTAATGCAGCGCATAAACGCTGTTAGCGAACAACCAGATCAGCAGCAGCGTGCCGACGAGCTTGACGATCGACAACAAGTGGCCGCCCCGGGCGCCGGCGAGCTCGCCGGAAACCGCTGCCATCGCAACGATCGTCAACACGCTGGTGACGATCAGGATCAGCGCGCGGTTGGCGTCGTTCTCGGCCGCGTGCGCGCGCATGATCTCGGCGCTGCTGCCGCGCAGCAGCGGGAGGAGCGTGGCGAGGAACACCACCGCCGCCCCGTCGAACGCGATCGCCGCGGCCTCGCCGGGCTTGGCGTCGGGCCACGCGTAGCGGTACGCGAAGAACCCGCCGACCAGCAGGCCGAGGAACAGCAGGAAGCGCCACGGGGCGATCCTGTTGCCCACGGTCATCGCCTTGCGCGCCTGGCGGGTCGCTGCCGTCACGGCCGACGGTCTAGCCGGGCGCTCCGGCGCGGGCGAGCGCTAAATCCCGCACGGCCCCGGTCAGCCGCTGTCGTTGTCGTCCTTGTCCGGCACCGGTGGCGGGAGCGGACCGGTCTTCGGCGCCAGCAGGCGGTCGAGCGGCTGCTCGCCGGCGGTGGCGGGCTCGATCCACGGATAGCGCAGGCCGGCGTGGTAATCGACCGGCACGGTCATGAACCGGTCGCCCCGCTTGATCAGCAGCTGGATCGGCTCTTTCGCCGTCTTGGCCGCGGTGATCGCGTCCTTGATCGTATCGCCGTCGTAGGCCTTGCCATTGACCGCCATGACGTGCGCCCCGGTGACGATGCCCGCATTGAACGCCGGACTATTCCACAGCGTGCTCGTGACCCTACCGTCCTTGTCGAGCGTGAAGCCGAGCGAATAGGCCAGGCTGGTATATTTACCGTTCTTGTAACGCGCGGCTTCATAGGGATTGGGCTTTTCCTTCCAGACCAGCTTGTAGCCGGCCATCGCGATCCCCTCGACGGGCGGCGGCTGGTTCGGACGATAGAGACGGTCTTTCAGGAAGGTGGCCCAGTCGTAAGGACAGACCCCGTTCAGCGTCCTGACGATATCGTCGAAGGTGTAGGTCAGCTGGCCGATGTCGCCCGGGTTCACGCCGAAGAACGCGCGGGCGAAATCGTCCATGCCTTTCTTGCCGCCGGTGCCCTTGCGGATGATCTGGTCGGCTTCGAGCCAGACCAGCGCACCTTCGTTGTAATAGTCCTCGTTGCGGCTCAGGTCGCTGAACGGCTGCGCTCGGCGATATTCGAAGATCGGATCGTTGGTGGTGTCCTCGACGGAGCGCCATTCGCGCCCCGGCTGGACGCTGTAGAAGCCGGCAATGTTGGCGAATTCGCCGAGCACGTCGTTCTTCGTCTGCACCCCCGAGCGGGCGGCGAGGACATCGCCCCAGAACTGGTCCTGGCCCTCGTAGACCCACAGCAGGCTGTCTTCCATCGGCTGGCGGTAGTCGGGGGTCCACAAGTCGAACGGGCGGCGGTACTTGCCATCCCAGCTATGGTTGAACTCGTGAGCGATGACGTTGCGGCCGTAGTCTTTTTCCTTCCACCTGATCAGGCTCTCCGGATCGAGGGAGCTTTCGTTCGAGCGCTGGTGCTCGAGGCCGATGCCGCCCAGCTTGTCGGACAGCGAAACCAGGAAGTCGTAGTGATCGAAATGGAACGCGCCGTGCGTCGCGTAGGCTTCCTCGACCAGCTTCTTGAACCGCGCCAGCCCCTCGGGCGGAAGCGCAAGATCCTTGGCTTCGTCGGCCACGGCGTCGAAATGGACGTTGTGCCCGAGGTCGAACTGCTGCGCATGCCGTCCCGCGAGGACCGGCGAATCGACCAGTTGCTCGAAATCGACCTTCCGCCAGCTGACCGTGTCGCCTGTGCGACTCTGTCCATCGAGGGCGGTGAACACTTGCCAGCCGGCAGGGACTGTCACGGTCGGCATGACGTCGATATCGCGCACGTAATAGCCCGCCGGGTAGAACGCCATCTTGTCCCACTGCAGGCTGAGCATGTCGGGGGTCACCTCGATGCGGCCTTCGCTGGGCTGCAGCGCCGAGGTGTGGACGAAGGTGGCGGTGACCTCGTTCGCACCGGCCGGGACGGCGACGTGGAAGGCGAACGTCTCGAGCGGGTCGCGCGTCCACGCCAGATCCTTGCCGGCCGCCTTGAAGTGGACGTCGGCGATAAGGTTCATGTCGCCGCTCGGTCCGTGCTCGCCCGGGAGCCATTCGGGGAGCTGCAGGATCAGGTCGGTCTGCCCGGGCTGAACAGGGACCGTCTCGGTGACGCGAAACACCCGGCGCTCGGTATCGGTCGCGTCGATCTTCAGGCCGATCGTGCCGGGAAAGGGCACGTCTTTCGCGGCGGGTATCGTGACGATCGGCAGCACGGCCTGCGGCTTCGAGCGCGGGGCCGGCTGGGCGTGGGCGGCGGATGCGGTGGCGAGGAGGACGGTGCTAAGAAGGGCTGCGACCCGGGATTCTGGTTTCATGGGAAACGGCCCCTGGCGAATTCATGCCGGTTCTGCAACCCCGGGGGTTGCCCTTTGCGAAACGGCTCATTCCGGCTAACGCGCGCGCACCATGAGCAACGTCGAAACCCCTCGTCCGATCCGTGGAACGCAGGATATCTTCGGCCCCGAGGCCGAGGCGTTCGCATTCGTGGTCGAGACGTTCGAGCGGGTGCGCAAGCTCTACCGCTTCCGCCGGGTCGAGATGCCGGTGTTCGAGAAAACCGAGGTGTTCTCCCGCTCGCTCGGCGAGACCACCGACGTGGTCTCGAAGGAAATGTATTCGTTCGACGATCGCGGCGGGGAATCGCTCACGTTGCGCCCGGAGTTCACCGCCGGCATCGCTCGCGCCTACCTCACCGACGGCTGGCAGCAGTATGCGCCGCTCAAGGTCGCGACGCACGGGCCGCTGTTCCGTTACGAGCGCCCGCAGAAGGGCCGCTACCGCCAGTTCCACCAGCTCGACGCCGAGATCATCGGCGCCGCCGAACCACAGGCGGACGTCGAGCTGCTGGCGATGGCAGATCAGCTTTTGAAGGAGCTGGGCATTGCCGACGGCGTGACGCTCCAATTGAACACGCTCGGCGATGCCGACAGCCGCGATTCATGGCGGGTAGCGCTGGTGGCCTATTTCCAGTCGGTTCGGGCGGACTTGTCGGAAGACAGCCAGGAGCGGCTCGAGCGCAATCCGCTGCGGATTCTCGACAGCAAGGACCCGCGCGACAAGGCGTTCGTCGCCGATGCGCCGAAGATCGACGATTTCCTGACCGACCAGGCGCAGGATTTCTTCGGCCAGGTGACCAGCGGCCTCGAAGCTGCCGGCGTCGCCTGGACCCGTTTGCCGGCGCTCGTCCGCGGCCTCGACTACTACCGCCACACCGCATTCGAGTTCGTCACCGACCGGCTGGGCGCGCAAGGCACGGTGCTTGGTGGCGGGCGTTACGACGGCCTGATCGAAAGCCTCGGCGGCGTCCACACGCCGGCGGCGGGCTGGGCCGCGGGGATCGAGCGGCTGGCGATGCTCGTTGGGGAGCGGCGTCAGTCGGTACTTGAGCAGGCGATTATACCGGTGGGCGAGGAAGCGGAGAGCATCGCCGCACAGCTTCTCGCAAAAACGCGCCGCTGGGGGACATCGGCGGAGCTGTTCAACCGCGGTAATCTCAAGAAGAGAATGCAACGCGCCGCCGACGCCGGAGCATTTTGGGCCGTAATAATCGGCGAAGACGAGCTCGCAAAAGGTGTAGTCACGATTCGCAACATGCACTCTGGCGGCCAGTTTACGATTCCGCTCGATGACATGTTGAACAGAGTCGAGATGGATGACGGTCGATTTGTCATTCGCGACGACCCAAATAATCCTGTCGGGTGGACGGTCTTCGAACCCGCAGAGTCGCAATGACCATCCCCGAAGAGCGCCTGGCGCAGATTTCGCATCGCTTTGCCGAGCTTGAGGCACGGCTAGCATCGGGCACCCTCGCGGCCGACGAGTTCGTCGCTGCGAGCCGCGATTATGCCGAGCTTGAGCCGGTGGCGAAGGTGGCGGGCGAAGTACGCGAGATGCGGGCGGAGATCGCCGAGCTGAGCGCCCTCACCGCCGATCCGGAAATGCGCACGCTGGCCGACGAGGAACTGCACGCGCTGCGCGAGAAGCTGCCCGAAGCCGAGCATCGCCTCGCCCTCGCCATGCTGCCGCGCGATTCCGCCGACAGCCGGCCGGCGATGCTCGAAATCCGCGCCGGCACCGGCGGCGACGAGGCGGCGCTGTTCGCGGCCGACCTGTTCCGGATGTACGAAGGCTACGCCGCGACGCGGGGGTGGAAAGTCGAGGTCGTCAGCGTCAACGCCAGCGACCTCGGCGGGTTCAAGGAGATCGTCGCCGAGATCAACGGCACCGGCGTGTTCGCCAAACTCAAGTTCGAGAGCGGGGTCCACCGCGTCCAGCGCGTGCCGGTGACCGAAAGCGGCGGGCGCATCCACACTTCGGCGGCGACCGTGGCCGTGCTGCCCGAGCCGACCGAGGTCGATGTCCAGATCGACGACAAGGACCTGCGCATCGACATCTTCCGCGCGTCGGGCGCGGGCGGGCAGCACGTCAACAAGACCGATTCGGCCGTGCGCATCACTCACCTGCCGACCGGCCTTGTCGTCGCCATGCAGGACGAACGCAGCCAGCACCGCAACCGGGCCAAGGCCATGGATGTGCTGCGCGCCCGCATCTACGAGAAAATGCGCAGCGAGGCGCACGGCGCCGAGGCCGAGGCGCGCAAGGCGATGGTCGGCAGCGGCGACCGTTCCGAGCGCATCCGCACCTACAATTTCCCGCAAGGGCGCGTGACCGATCATCGCATCGGGCTCACCCTGCACAAGCTGCCCGACGTCCTCGCCGGCCATGGCCTGGGCGAGCTGATCGATGCGCTGATCGCCGAGGACGAGGCCAAGCGCCTGGCCGCGATGGGCGAGTGACCAGCGTCGGCGAGGCGCTGCGCGAGGCGGCGCGGCGGCTGGAAGCGGTCACCGACACGGCCCGGCTGGATGCGGAGGTGTTGATGGCCCAGGCGCTCGGCGTCTCGCGATCGGACCTGTTGCTGCGGCAAATGGACGCGCCGTCGCCCGATGCGTTTCAGGCGCTCGTCGCCCGTCGGCTACGGCACGAGCCCGTCGCACAAATCCTCGGGCGCAAGGAGTTCTACGGCCGCGAATTCCGCGTCACCGCTGACGTGCTGACCCCGCGGGCCGACAGCGAAGGGACGGTGGCGGCGGCGCTCGAACGGTGCCCGCCGAATGCGCGCATTCTCGATTGCGGTACCGGATCGGGCGCGTTGCTCCTCACTCTGCTCGCCGAGCTGCCCGGCGCCGTCGGCATCGGCATCGACCGCTCGCCTGCGGCACTGGCGGTCGCGGCCGACAACGCCGACCGGCTCGGGTTGTCTGACCGCGCCGAGTTGCGCCTCGCCGACTGGGATGATCCGTGCTGGCGCGAGGGGCTTGGCCTCTACGATCGCGTGATTGCCAATCCGCCTTATGTGGAAACGACGATCGAGCTCCCCGCATCCGTTCGCGATTACGAGCCGGCTGGCGCGCTTTACGCCGGGCCTGAGGGCCTGGACGCTTATCGCATCCTGATTCCGAAGCTCGCCGCGCTGCTCGCCCCAGCCGGTGTCGCCGTCTTGGAAATCGGCGCCGGACAGGCCCTTCCGGTCGGACGCATCGCCGCAAGCGCCGGGTTCGTCAGCGAATTGCGCCATGACCTTGGCGCCCGGCCGCGGGCATTAATCCTGCGATTAGGACTTGTTTAATCGCTTTCGAGTCATTAACTCGGGGTCAGACCAGCGGCCCATGGGCCCGTTGCCCCGGGGCTGGTCACACTCCATCAATTGCGTGAAGTGCAGCGATAATGCGCGCTGCCGAGAAAGTGCAGAGGTGGGGACCACGGAGCGTCAGTTGACGCCGTGGCGAGGGGTCATGACCATACCGGACGGGATCCGGATAGTCACAAGCAAGGAAGCCTATTCCCTTGAATAACAACAACCGAAACAACAATCGCCGTCGTGGCCGCAACAATCGCGGACAGGGCGGGGGCAATCAGGGCAACCGGATCGACAGCCGTGCGCGCGGCAACGCGCCGCAGATGCTCGAGAAGTACAAGAAGCTGGCGCACGACGCCTCGCTCAACGGCGACCGCGTGCAGACCGAGTATTACCTGCAATTTGCCGACCACTATTTCCGCGTGGTTGCCGACACCAGGTCGCAAAAGGACGATCAGCGCCCCCGGCGCGACGATCGCGACCAGGACGACTATCGCACCGACGAAGGCGAGTTCGAAACGGACGCGCAAGGTCGCGACCGCAATCGTCCCGACGAGCGCTATTCCGAGGACCACGACGACGTCCGCCGCGGTAGCGAGGGCGAAGAGGCGTCGCAGGAAGACGACGACAACCCGTTTACCCGCGAGACCAGCCCCCGTGGGGGCGAGGACGGGCGCAAGCCCCGCCACGAAGGCGGCCGCAAGCCGCGGACGAATGGCCGCGGCGCGCAGCCGCGCGAGGACCGCGAGGAGGATTCTGCGGGGCTCGATCCCGCCAGCCTGCCGCCGTCGATCGGCGCGCGCGAGGAGGCCGAAGAGACCGCCGCGGAGCAAGCCAAGCCCCGCCGCCGCGCCCGCCGGCCACGCAGCTCGGGCGGCGACGACGAGACGGTCGAGGCGTTCGGCTGAGCCATTGCCAGATGGCTCGACGCCGGGCCCGTTGCTCTTGTAATGGGTGACCGGTGACGGGCCTAGCGGGACCTTTCAAAGCTATCTTCTGGCGGCCATGGCTCGCTGCGCTGGTGCTCGCCGTGGCGGCGGCGGCGGGCTTTCAGCCCATGGGCTTGTGGCCGCTGGCGCTGCTGGCGATCGGCGGCTTCATGCTTCTGATCGAGCGCGCCCGAAGCTGGCGCGACGCGGCGTGGCTCGGCTGGATTTTCGGCTTGGGTCATTTCACCTTCGCCAACACCTGGATCGCGACCGCCTTCACCTACCAGGCGGCGATGCCGCCGGCGCTCGGCTGGGCCGCGGTGCCTCTGCTGTCGCTCTATCTCGCGGTCTATCCGGCGCTCGGAGCGGCCGGGGCGAAGCTCGTCGCGAGGGATGGCCGGGGTATCTCATTCTGCGTCGCCTTCGCCGGCTGCTGGACCATCGCGGAGTGGTTGCGCGGGTGGGTCTTCACCGGTTTTCCATGGAACCCGTTCGGCGCCGTCCTGCTCGGCCCGTTCGACCGCCCCGGGCTCGCCGCCCTGGCTCCGTGGCTGGGAACCTATGCGCTTTCCGGCCTGGCCGTCCTGATCGGCGGCGGCGTGGTCCTGGCCTTGTCCGAGCGGCGCTGGCCCCGGGCGGCGCTTGCCTGCGTCCTGGTCGCCGCGGGAATGTACTGGCCGGCCGGTCAAGGCGCGCAAGGGCATCTGCGCTTCACGATCGTGCAGCCGAACCTGACCGAGGATCGGCTGAACGATCCGCGGCTCTACGAAGCGAATTTCCAGAGACTGGCCGGACTCTCGGCGGCCAGGCAACCGGGGACGCGCCGCCTGCTGCTATGGCCCGAGTCCGGCGTGCCGGACTATCTGCGCGAGGGCTATCCGCAAGCTTACTATAGCGCGACCACGGCGTTCGCCGATCCGGGGCTTGCCCGCCGGCGCATCGGGCGCATCGCCGGGCAGGGTAGCCTTGTGCTGACCGGTGCGGTCGATCTCAAGCTCGCAGAGGGCCGCGCGGTCGGCGCGTACAACGCCGTCACCGCGCTCGATTCCGCCGGAAACATCGTCGGCAGCTACCACAAGTCCCATCTGGTGCCGTACGGCGAGTATCTCGCGCTCGCCTGGCTGCTCGAGCCGCTCGGCGCACGGCGCCTGGTCGGCGGCTCGATCGACTTCATTCCCGGCCCGGGCCCGCGCACGCTCGACCTCGGCCAGTGGGGCAAGGCAGGCGTGCAGGTGTGCTACGAGATCGTCTTTTCCGGTCACGTCGTCGACCGCGCGCATCGGCCGGACTACATCTTCAACGATTCCAACGACGGCTGGTTCGGCGCGTTCGGGCCACCCCAGCACCTCGCGCAGGCGCGCCT
>JANWHA010000114.1 GCA_025450635.1 Croceibacterium sp.
TGCCCGCGGTTGGCCTTGCCGTCCTTCCACGGGATCATGCGCACGAGCTGCTCGCCGCGCATCTCGGCGCGGAAGGTGCAGCCGACGCCGCAATAGGCGCAGGTGGTGACCACCGCCCGCTCGGGCAGGCCGATCGCCTTGACGCTCTTCTCGCGCAGCGTCGCCGTGGGGCAGGCCTGCACGCAGGCGCCGCAGCTGACGCATTCGCTGGAAAGGAAGTTGTCGCCGTCCTGCCCGGCGCTGATCATCGAAGCGAAGCCGCGGCCGTCGACGGTCAGCGCGAACGTGCCCTGGACATCGTTGCACGCGCGCACGCAGCGGCTGCAGACGATGCACTTGGAGGGATCGAAGTCAAAGTACGGGTTCGAATGGTCGGTGGCGAGAGCGAGGTGGTTGTCGCCTTCGTAGCCATAGCGCACGTCGCGCAGGCCGACGTTGGCCGCTTCCGCCTGCAGCTCGCAGTCGTTGTTGGCGCTGCAGGTCAGGCAGTCGAGCGGATGGTCGGAGATGTACAGCTCCATCACCCCGCGGCGCAGGCGCTCCAGGCGCGGGGTCTGGGTGTGCACGACCATGCCTTCGCTCACCGGCGTGGTGCAGCTCGCCGGCGTGCCCTTGGCGCCCTCGATCTCGACCAGGCACAGGCGGCAGCTGCCGAACGCGGCCATGTTGTCGGTGGCGCACAGCTTGGGGATCTTGCCGCCGCTCTCGCTCGCCGCGCGCATCACGCTGGTGCCGGCCGGGACGCTCACCGCGCGTCCGTCGATCGTCAGCGAGACCTGCTCGGTCGACGGGGATTCGGGGGTCCCGAAATCCTTCTGGCGTTCATATCCCATGACGTTGCTCCATCTCGGCCCCAAACGCTGCAAGGTCGGCCGGTGTATTGATATTAGCAGATTGCGAATTCGTTTTCACGGCTCGTGCGCCCAGGCCTTCGGCGAAGGCGAGCATCGAATGCCGGCCAGTGCTCTCGAGAATACGCTCGATCGTCGCGCAGGCTCCCGTGGGCCACAGCCCGACGACCGGCTGGTCGGCGAGGTACGCGGGCGCCGGTGAGAGGATTTCGAGCAGGTTGTCGGGCAAATCGACCGAATCCACCCCGCACGTGAGGACGCTTTCGTAGTTTTGGTCCTGCGCCAGGTGCAGGCCGGCGGCGATGCCGGCGAGGGGGCCCATCCCGCGTCCCGGCCAGTCAGGGATGCACGGCGCCGGCGCCATCTCGCGGCCGGCGACGACGACATATTCGCAGAATCCTCCGAGCGCATCGACGGCGCGCGCCAGCAGCGTGCGCCCGCCGAGCTCGGCCAGCGCCTTGTCGCTGCCGAACCGGGTCGATTGTCCGCCTGCCAGAACCACGCCCAGGATCACTCCTTCCCCCCTCCCGCTTGCGGGAGGGGTCGGGGGAGGGTCAGGCCGCCAGCGGTGGTCATTCCCACCCCTAGCCCCTCCCGCAAGCGGGAGGGGGACATTGACGGGTTCGCGCTCACTCCGCCGCCTCCGCTTCCGCCGCGGCCTTGCCCGTGAAGTCCTCGGGCCAGTGCTTGAGCGCGCTCATCACCGGGAACGGGGTGAATCCGCCAAGTGCGCACAGCGAGCCGAACTTCATCGTTTCGCACAAGTCGGTCAGCAGGCCGATCTCCTGCTCCTGGCTGCGGCCGTGGCGCGGGGCATTGTGCATCACGTCCATCCGCTCGACGTGGTCGGGCGCGCGGCCGCCCGCGCGGATGCGATCGATGATCTCGACCCCGCGAACCGAGCCGATCCGGCACGGGGTGCACTTCCCGCAGCTCTCGGCGGCGCAGAACTCCATCGCGAAGCGGGCCATCGCGCCCATGTCGGCGGTGTCGTCGAACACGGTGATGCCGCCGTGGCCGATCAGCGCCTCGGCCGCGGTGTATTCCTCGTAATCGAACTTGATGCCGAAATCGTCGGGATGGATGTAGGCACCCAAGGGTCCGCCGACCTGCACCGCCTTGACCGGCCGGCCGCTCTCGGTGCCGCCGCCGATGGCGTTGACCAGCTCGCCGAGCGTCACGCCGAATGCGGTCTCGAACAGGCCGCCGTATTTGATGTTGCCGGCGAGCTGGATCGGCATCGTGCCTTTCGAGCGGGCGAGGCCGAGCTTCTCGTACCGGCCGGCGCCGCCTTCCGCGAGAATGTGCGGCACGGCGGCGAGGGTGAGGACGTTGTTGATGATCGTCGGCCGGCCGAACAGCCCCTGGATCGCCGGCAGCGGGGGCTTGGCGCGCACTTCGCCGCGCTTGCCCTCCAGGCTGTCGAGCAGGCTGGTTTCCTCGCCGCAGACATAGGCGCCCGCGCCGACGCGCACTTCCAGTTCGAACGGGGCGACGATTCCGGCCGAAAGCTCGATCGCCCGTTCCATCTTGGCGATGGCGTCGGGGTATTCGCTGCGGATGTAGATATAACCCTTGTCCGCCCCGACCGCCTCGCCGGCAATCGCCATGCCCTCGATCAGCGCAAACGGATCGCCTTCCATCAGCATGCGGTCCGCGAAAGTGCCGCTGTCGCCTTCGTCGGCGTTGCAGACGATGTACTTCCGCGCGCCCGGCGCTTTGGCCGCGGTCTGCCACTTGATGCCCGCCGGGAAGCCTGCGCCACCGCGGCCGCGCAGGCCGGATTGGGTAACTTCGGCGAGAATTTGCTCGGCGCCGATCCTGCGCGCGCGCTTGAGGCCGCTCCAGCCGCCGGTCGCCTCGTAGTCCTCGAGGCTCAGCGGCCGCGTCTTGCCCGCGCGAGCGAAGGTCAGGCGCTGCTGCCTGGCGATGAACGGGTGTTCGGCGATCGCGCCGATGGCGATTTCGCTGTTGCCGTCGAGGATGTCGTCGACATCCTCCACCGTCGCGGGCCCGAAGCCCTTTCCGTCGATCTCGACCAGCGGCTCGAGCCACTGCATGCCCCAGCTACTTACGCGCTGGACCTCGTGGCCCTTCTTCGCGAAGGCATCGGCGATTTCGTCGGCGCCGAGGGCGCGGGCGAGGGCGTCGTCTGAAATGCGGACTGTCTTCGTTTCTGGCATCACGCGTTCTCGACAATCTTGGCCAGCGCCGGGCCGTCCAGCCGGGCGTAGAGGCGGTCGCCGACGCGGGCCGAGGGGCCCGAGCTGCACAGGCCGAGGCAATAGACCGTCTGCACCTTCACGCGGTCGCCGGCGGCCGCGGTCGCCTGGTCGATGATTTGTTCGACCCCGCGCGCCTTGCACGCTTCGGCGCGGCACACCTGAACTACCGGGCGCAAGTCCCGCTCGTGGCGGAAATCGTGATAGAAGCTGACCACGCCGTGGACTTCGGCGCGGCTGAGGTTGAGGCCCTTGGCGATCAGCGCCTCGCTCTCGGCGTCGACGCAGCCAAACTCCGCCTGCACATCGTGCAGGATCGGCAACAGCGGCCCTTCGCGCCGGTGGTGCTCGGCGACGATTTCGCCGATCTTGTGCTCCTTGGTACTCATGCCTTCAGCCTTTCCGCGTGCCAGGCGATGTGATCGTCGATGAAGCTGGACACGAAGAAATACGAGTGGTCGTAGCCTTCCTGCATCCGTATCGTGGCGGCGATATCCGCCTTGCGGCACGCTTCGTCCAGTAAGTGGGTCTTTAGCTGCTCATCAAGGAAATTGTCGCTGGTGCCTTGGTCGATCAGCAGTTCGGGCACGCGCGCGCCCTGCTTGATCAGGGCGCAGGCGTCGTACTGGCGCCAGGCGGCCATGTCCTCGCCGAGGTAACCGGTCAGCGCCTTCTCGCCCCACGGGCAGTTCATCGGGCTGACGATCGGCGCGAACGCGCTGGTCGAGCGGAAGCGGCCGGGGTTGCGCAAGCTGACGGTCAGCGCACCGTGCCCGCCCATCGAATGGCCGGAGATGCCTTGCCGGTCCATGTCGACCGGGAACGCCTCGGCGATCAGCGCCGGCAGCTCCTGTTCGACGTAAGTGCGCATGCGGAAGTTGGCCTTCCACGGCTCCTGCGTTGCATCGACGTAGAGGCCCGCGCCCTTGCCGAAATCGTAAGCCGGATCGTCGGGCACGTCGTCGCCCCGCGGGCTGGTGTCGGGGCCGACCAGAATCACGCGATGGTCGGCACAGGCGCGATGATAGTGGCACTTGATCATGGCGTTTTCGTGGGTGCAGGTGAGGCCAGAGAGCCACCACAGCACCGGCAGCTTTTCGCCCTCGGCGTGCTCCGGAACGAAGACCTGGAACGTCATTGGCGTGCCGGTGACGGAGGACGGGTGCGTATAGACGACCTGGCTCCCGCCGAAGCACTTCGATTCGCTGATGCGTTCCATCCCTTCCCTAAAGGGTCAGGCGAGGCGTTCGGTCAAGCCGATCAGGTTGTGGCCGATCATGCCGAACAGCAGGCTGCCGCTCCTCAGGCGCATCGCGGCGAGGATCGCGCCTGCCACCATCGCATAGACGATCATCGCCACGCTGATCTCGATGCCGCCGCTATGCGGGATGATTCCATGGGCGAGGCCGAACACCATCGTCGACATCACCGCCGCCCAGCCGATCGCTTTCCGGGTCCCGCCGAGCGCGACGGCGAACAGCGACAATTCGAGCCCGCGGTAGAGCAGTTCCGGCTCGAACCCGCGCAAGGTCAGGTGATACAGCCAGCCGAGCGGTGGCGGCCAGTTGGCGTGCGCCAGGTCGAGGTGGTTGCGGAACACGCCGACCGCGACCAGCGCGCCCAGGCCGAGGATCGACCACGGAATCGAGCCGGGGCTCTGCCTGACCGTCAGCGCCATGCCTCTGGCGGTGAGCAGCGGATGGCGGTTCCAGGCGAGCGCCATCATCGCGCACGTGGTGGCGACCTGGGCGATGCGGCTGGACCAGCGCGCCTCGGCCGGAAGCGCGGCGACGTTGGCCGGCAAGGTCGCGTAGCCGGCCAGGGCGTAGAGCCCGTAGGCGATCGCGGCCGCCGCGAACCACCGCCAGTGGAATTCGGTCTGTTTCGCCGCTTTGAGCACCAGCGCGAGCAGCAGGATCGGCACGAACCAGCAGACCCACACGATGATCGCGGCGGCGATCATCGCGCGCCTCTCTCCCCTCCCGCTTGCGGGAGGGGTCGGGGGAGGGCCTGGCCGCCGCGAACGGTGCTCGCTCCCTCCCCTTGCCCCTCCCGCAGGCGAGAGGGGGAGTGACTTATTTCCCCGGCGGGCAGAACGCGCACAGCTTGTTGCCATCGGGATCGCGCATGTAGGCGCCGTAGATCGGTGGGTCGCCCCAGGGACGCTCGCCCGGCGGACCGTCGTCGCTCCCGCCCTTGGCCAGCCCGGCAGCGTACCACGCATCGACCGCCGCGCGATCGGGCGCCTTGAAGCCGATCGTGCCGCCATTGGCATGCGTCGCGGGTTGCTCGTCGCGCGGGGTGGTTACCCCGAACATGCCCGTCTCCGGCGAACCGTAGAAGGCGCCGCGCGGGTTATGCTGTCCGGGGATGCCGAGTGCGGCGAACGCGGCGTCATAGAACGCCCGCGCCTTTTCGGGGTCGTTGGTGCCGACCATCACGTGGGTGAACATGCCCTTGGTTGCTCCCGCGCTCAGTGGCGCATGTTGAAGGCGCAAATCTTATTGCCGTCCGGGTCGCGCAAGTAGGCCCCGATCGAGTTGTTCGGCGCGCGCTCGCGCGGACCGGGCGCGCCGTCCGAAGTGCCGCCGTTGGCGAGGCCCGCTTCGTGCCAGCGGGTGACCGTCTCGTCGTCCTTGGCGGCGAGGCCGAGCGTGGCGCCGTTGGAGGGGTTCGCCGGCTGGCCGTTGTAGGGCTGGCCGACCACGAGCGTGCCTTGCGGGCTGGAATAGACCAGCATCGGCGCCTCGGGCGGGACGACGTTCTCGTAGCCGAGCTCTTTCATGGTGGCGTCGTAGAACTTGCGGCTCTTCTCGAGGTCGTTGGAGCCGAGGAAGGCGTGGGTGAACATGGCAGTGTCTTTCTGTTGCTTGGGTTACTTGAGGCGATGAAGGGCGCAGATCTTGTTGCCGGCGGGATCGCGCAGATAAGCGAGGTAGAGCACCCGGCCGCCGGTCGCGTTGCGCGGGCCGGGCGGGTCCTCGATCGCGGTGCCGCCGTTGGCCAGGCCCGCGGCGTGCCAGGCGTCGACCGCTTCGGGCGAAGGAGCCTGGAAGCCGAGCGTCCCGCCGTTCGCGCCGCTGGCATGCTCGCCGTTCAACGGCGTGCGGATGACGAAGCGACCGCCGTCGTGGGCGTAGACCGCCCGGCCGAGCTCGTCGACCTCACCTGCGGGCACGCCGAGCGCGCCGAGCGCGGCGTCGTAGAAGCGCTTCGACGCGGCGACATCGTCGGTGCCGAGCATCACGTGGCTGAACATTGGCGGTCCTTCGTCAGTAGACCACGACGCTGCGGATGCTTTCGCCCGCGTGCATCAGGTCGAAGCCCTGGTTGATGTCCTCGAGAGTGAGGACGTGGGTGATCATCGGGTCGATCTGGATCTTGCCGTCCATGTACCAGTCGACGATCTTGGGCACGTCGGTGCGGCCCTTGGCGCCGCCGAACGCGGTGCCGCGCCAGTTGCGCCCGGTGACGAGCTGGAACGGTCGGGTGGCGATTTCCTTGCCCGCTTCGGCCACCCCGATGATGATCGAGGTGCCCCAGCCGCGGTGGCAGCATTCGAGCGCGGTGCGCATCACTTCGGTGTTTCCGGTGGCGTCGAAAGTATAATCGGCACCGCCGTCGGTCAGCGCCACCACCTTGGCGACGATATCCTCGCGGCTCATGCCCATGGTGTTGAGGAAATCGGTCATGCCGAACCGGCGGCCCCAGGCCTCGCGGTCGGAATTGATCTCGACGCCGATGATCTTGTTCGCCCCGGCGAGCCTGGCCCCCTGGATGACGTTGAGACCGATGCCGCCAAGGCCGAACACAACGACGTTGTCGCCCGGCGCGACCTTGGCGGTATTGACCACGGCGCCGACGCCCGTCGTCACCCCGCAGCCGATGTAGCAGCTGGTCTGGAACGGCGCGTCCTCGCGGATCTTCGCCACGGCGATCTCGGGCAGCACGGTGAAGTTCGAGAAGGTCGAGCAGCCCATGTAGTGGAAGATCGTCTCGCCCTTGTAGCTGAACCGGCTGGTTCCGTCGGGCATCAGGCCTTTGCCCTGGGTCGCGCGGATCGCGGTGCACAGGTTGGTCTTGCCGGAGAGGCACGATTTGCACTGGCGGCACTCGGGAGTGTACAGCGGGATCACGTGGTCGCCCGGCTTCACGCTGGTGACGCCGGGACCGATTTCGCGCACGATCCCCGCGCCCTCGTGGCCGAGGATCGACGGGAAGATGCCTTCGGAATCGAACCCGTCGAGCGTGTAGGCGTCGGTGTGGCAGATGCCGGTCGCCATGATCTCGACCAGCACCTCGCCTGCCTTCGGCCCTTCGAGATCGACCTCGACGATCTCCAGCGGCTTCTTCGCCTCGAACGCGACGGCGGCACGCGACTTCATTCGTGGTTTCTCCGGTTAGTCGAGGGCGACGCCGGCGGGGATGTCGCCGAGGTCGCGATGGGATTCCACGTCGGCGTCGGCGTCGCGCAGCGGCACCAGCCAGACCAGAGCGGCACCGAGAATCGCGCCGACGCACATGATCAGCGAAACCGTCAGCAAGTGGTCGTTGCCGAGCGCGGTGAACAGGTAGCCGGCGATGATCGGCGAACCGGCGGCGCCGGCGCGGCCCACGCCGAGCACGAAGCCGGTCCCGGTCGCTCGGGCGTAGGCCGGGAAGCCGCGCGCGAAAGCCGCGTAGTAGCCCACGATCGCCGCGTTGAGGAAGAACATCGTCAGGAACCCGGCGAGGCGCCACTGCCCGAGCGTGTCATGGCCCATACCGAACCAGGCGACGGCGATCACGCCGAGGAAGGCGGCGCCGACCGTCGGGCCCTTGATGTCCCATCTCTTGAGGAACAGCCCGAACAGTGCGCCGCCGACGGCGCCGCCGATGTTGGCGTATGTCAGCGTGCTGGCGGCGACCGGCGGCGGGTAGCCCGGCGGGTAATCGGCGACGATCTGCACCGCGAACTTGAGAATGTAGTAAAACGTCAGCGTGTGGAACATGTACCCGAACGCCAGCATCAGCGTGGTCGGCCGCAGCCGGGGGTTGGCGAGGATGTCCGAGACTTTCGGCCGCTCCGCCGGCGGCGGCGGCAGTTCGGCGATCGGCGGCTTGCCGAACGCCCTGAGCGAGGCGTTGATCTTGTCGATCGCCCCTTCGGGCCGCCGGGCGGCGAAGAACGCCGGCGTCTCCGGCACCAGCAAAATCACCAGCGGGATCATCACCGCGGTGACGACCGCCCCGAACAGGAAGACCGCGCGCCAGTCGTAATCGACCAGCAGCCAGCCCTGCGCGGCGAACCCGCCGATCACCCCACCGACAGGGTAGCCGATCACGTAGAGCGCCATCGCCAGGCTGCGGCTCGCCTTGTTGGAAACTTCGGCAGTGACCGCATTGGTCGCCGCCAGCATGCCGCCGATGCCAAGGCCGGTGAGGAGGCGCCACATGGTCAATTCGCTCACCGAGTTCGCCGCGTGGGCCATGTACATCCCGATGGCCATGATCACGAGGCAAATCAGCATGTCGAGCTTGCGCCCGATCTTGTCGGCGATGCTGCCGAGGAGGACCGAGCCGAACCCCATGCCGACCAACTCCGCCGACAGGACGATGCCGAGCTCCGAGCGCGGAATGCCCCATTCCTTGGTGATGCCGGGCGCGGAAAAGGCGCTCGCGAGCACGTCGAACCCGTCGAGGGCGTTGAGGAAGATCATCAGCACGATGACGATCCATTGCCGCCCCCCCATCGGGTTTTCGTCGATGACGTGTATCGGGTTGGTGCCTGTGGCAGGTCCGGCCATGTCTCGAATTCCTCTGTCCCAGCTCGCGCAAATCAATCGTGGATTCGCGCGAGCATTTCCACCAGTTTTTTGACTTCGTCCGAAGTGAAGCGGCTCTTCAGCCACGCCTCGTGCGCGGCGATTGCACCCTTCGCGGTCGCCAGCGCCTCGCCGCCCGCCTTGGTCAGGAACAGCGCCTGCTTGCGCGCGTCGCTGGTCGAGCGCTCGCGGCGCAGGTACTCGCGCTCCTGCAGTCGGTTGACGATGGTCATCGTCGTCGCCCGGTCCATCTGCAGCCGCTGGCCGACCTCGATTTGCGAGATGCCCGGATGGTCGCCGACCAGCCACAGCACGCTGACCTGCTTCTGAGTCAGCTCGAGGTCGGAAAAGGTCTCGGTGAAGTGGCGATACACGGCCACATGGGCCAGGCGGATATGGAACCCGACGATGTCCGTCAGCGCGGTGATTTCGTTGTCGTCGTTGCTGTCGGTCAAAGCCGCCGGCTGCGCCACCCTCTATCCCTCTTATCGTCTTGTTGGACAATCGTTAGTGGAGCATACAATCTCACGCAAGGAGAGCGCACGCGCATGTCACAGTTTCCAAACACCCCTTCGTTCACCGGCTTCAACACCCCGAGCCGGATCGAGGCCGACATCGCCGACCTGCAGCACACCGGCACCATTCCGCCGGAGCTCGACGGGGCGTTCTACCGCGTCCAGCCCGACCCGCAGTTCCCCCCGCGCCTGGGCGACGACATCAGCTTCAACGGCGATGGGATGATCACCCGCTTCCACTTCCACGACGGCCAGTGCGACTTCCGCCAGCGCTGGGCGCGGACCGACAAGTGGAAGCTGGAGCACGAGGCCGGCAAGGCGCTGTTCGGTGCCTACCGCAACCCGCTGACCGACGACCCAAGCGTCAAGGGCCAGATCCGTGGCACCGCCAACACCAACGCCTGGCTGTTCGGCGGCAAGCTGTGGGCGCTCAAGGAAGACAGCCCTGCACTGGTGATGGACCCGGCGACGATGGAAACCGCCGGCTACGAGAAATTCGGCAGCAAGATGACCGGCGAGACCTTCACCGCGCATCCGAAGCTCGATCCCGACAGCGGCAACATGGTCGCCATCGGCTACGCCGCGAGCGGCCTGTGCACCGACGATGTGTGCTATTACGAGATCAGCCCCGAAGGCGAGCTGGTCCGCGAGAAGTGGTTCAAGGTCCCCTATTACTGCATGATGCACGACTTCGGGATAACGCCCGATTACCTCGTGCTGCACATCGTGCCGTCGATCGGCTCCTGGGAACGACTCGAGCAGGGCAAGCCGCACTTCGGCTTCGACACCTCGCTGCCGGTCTACCTCGGGATCATTCCCCGGCGCGACGACCTCAAGCAGGATGACATCCGCTGGTTCAAGCGCGACAACTGCTTCGCCAGCCACGTGCTCAACGCGTGGCAGGAGGGGACGAAAATCCACTTCCTCACGCCCGAGGCGAAGAACAACATGTTCCCGTTCTTCCCCGACGTGAACGACGCCCCGTTCAATCCGATGGAAGCCGCCAGCCGGCTGACCGACTGGACCGTCGATCTCGCCAGCAACGGCGAGGAATTCGACTCCGTCACCACCCTGACCGACACCGTCGCCGAGTTCCCGCGCATCGACGACCGCATGACCGGCCGCAAGAACCGCTACGGCTGGATGCTGGAGATGGACATGCGCCGCCCGCACGAACTGAAGGGCGGCAGCGCCGGCGGGATGCTGATAAACTGCCTGTTCCTGAAAGACCTCGAAACCGGCGCCGAGCAGCACTGGTGGTGCGGCCCGACCAGCACCTTGCAGGAGCCGTGCTTCATCCCGCGCAGCAAGGACGCTCCCGAAGGCGACGGCTGGATCGTCCAGGTCTGCAACCGTCTCGACGAGCACCGCAGCGACCTCCTGCTGTTCGACGCGCTCGATATCGAAAAGGGCCCGATCGCCACCGTCCAGGTGCCGATCCGCCTGCGCTTCGGCCTCCACGGCAACTTCGCGCCGAGCGAAGCGATCGGGCTGGCGAAGGTGCCCGAGCCGGCCTGAGACGAGGTTCAGCCTAAGTCGAGCTTAAGATCGTCGCGGACGCAGGCTCCGCGAGCTTCGCGCTGTATCTTGACCGCATAATCCGGTTCGTAAACCCCATCCCTCGATAGATCCTGCCGGGAATAACCCAGCCCAAGTCGACGAATCTTGTCGATCATCTGCTGGCTGACGATCGCCATGAGCGAGTTCAGGCGGTCCACTTCCGCGACGGCGGCAATCATGTCCGAGCGACGCCGATCGTCCATCGAGCCATCGAACGCGAGGGGCGCAAGTTGCGAGGCGGCACTGGCTTCCTCGTCCTGCGCTGCAAGCCAGGTGGCCATGCTGGCGTATATCGAGGTGAGCTGCGCGACCTGCCTGGCGTCCATGTGATTGAGCGCGCCGACCGAAATTGCGTTGCGCCATCCGTCTTCGCCCATAAGGCGACTTGGCGGGCGATAGGCCCCCACAATCACTCGATCGGCCTGAGGGGCGCCGGCGACTGTCGAAGTGGCCATCGACATCGCCGTCCAATGGGTCGATCCCGAGGTCAGCGCTGTGGCCAGACGGCTCAATTGCCCATGCAGACAAGGCTGCAGGATAAGCCGCTCGTAGCTGACCAACCCCGCACCCTTGAGTTCCCTTTTGATCGCATCTTCGGAAATCTTCGCCTGTTGGTGCCAGTGGTAGTCTTGCAACAGCGCTTCAGCGCCCAGCGCGAGCACGATACCGACGAACACAACACCAATCTCGCCGAGCAGGGCACGCCAGCCATGCAGCGGCTTTGGCAAATGAATGTGCATGCGATGGCCCCCCGATCGGCCGGAACGCTAGTCCGCTTTTCCGTTGAAGAACAGAGGTTCGGCGGGGGCAAAGCAATCCGCACACGCAACGCATCGTCCAGATGGACGAAAGCCTCGGCGCCTGCCAAACCACTGGCTGAACGCGACGTGTGGGGAGGAAATATGAAAAGAGTTCAGGCGGCCGCAATAGCCTTTGCGCTGGGCACGCTGGCGCTCTCCGGTTGTCAGAAGCAAGCGGCGAGCCCGCCAGCGCGCCAGACGCAGACGCCGGCGGACCCCTATGTCGGCAAGACCTTCGCGCTGACGCCCGCGGTCATCGCGATGCGCTGGCAACTGCTCAACCCGGACGTCAACAGCTTCACCTTCCGCGAAACCGACAGGGTGTTCGAATCGCGCGGCGTCCCGCGCAGCGGCGCGGTGTGGGACTTGCCTAGCGCGAGCGGGTTCACGATGCCGGCCGACAGCTTCGGCGGGCAGAGCTACGCCTATCCGCAGTTCGCCGAGCGCACTTACACCAACGCGATGCTGGTGATGCGCCACGGCAAGGTGGTGTTCGAGGATTACCGCAACCGCTCCGAGCCGATGACGCGGTTCCTGTCGATGTCGATGGCCAAGACGGTGACCTCGATGCTGGTCGGGATCGCGCTTGGCGAACACAAGATCGCCTCGCTCGACGATCCGGCGGAGAAGTACGTGCCCGAGCTGAAGGGCAGCGGCTACGAAGGCGTGACGATCCGCCAGATCTTGCAGATGCGCTCGGGCGTCGATTACGAGGAGCGCTACGATTTCGGCGCCCATCCGAGCTTCGCGGGGCACCTCCACCAGGATGCGATCGTGCTCAACAAGATGCGTTTCGCGGCCGGCGCGCTGGAGACCAAGCGCGCCAACCAACCGGGGAGCACGTTCAATTATTCGACGCTCAACACGATGGTGCTCGGCTGGATTCTCGAGAACGCGACCGGGCAGAAGCTCGAAGACTACACCCGCAACAAGCTCTGGGGTCCGCTCGGCGCGCAGGCCGACGCGTTCTGGCTCGCCGACGGGCCGCCGGGGCAAGGTCGCGCCCTTAACGGCATGGGCTTCAACGCCACGCTGCGCGACTTTGGCCGCTTCGGCGAGCTGATGCTGCACGACGGCAAGCGCGGCGATACGCAGATCGTGCCGGCGGGCTGGATGAAGCAGGCGACGACGATGCTGCCGACAGGCCTGCCCACCGGCTTCGGCGGCGGCTTCCCCGGTTACGGTTATCAGATCTGGCAGGTCGACAACGAGCCCGGCGCCTTCTGCGCGGTCGGGCTTGCCGGCCAGTACATCTACGTCAGCCCCGCGACCGACACGGTCATCGTCAAGCTCAGCTATTACCCGCCGGTCGAGCCGCCGACCGTCACGCCTGAGACGATCGGCTACTTCAAGGCGGTCGCCCACACGCCGGATTCTTGATCCGAACCAATGGGCAAGCTAAGAAGCGCCCGCTTCACGGGGTGCAACGGCCGTTCGGCCGGAAGGGCAAGGCCCGCCCGCTGATCACTCAGCAGGAGCACACCCATGCCCAAGATCGAGACGTACCGGAAACGCGCCAAGCAGATCGTGCGCTGGCACCGCGAGGGCAATTATTCCGTCGGCGGCAAGGTCCGCCAGATCGAGCGCCTCAGACACTTGAAGGACGCCGAAGTGCTCGCTGCGCCCTTGCCGCTCGCGCTGGCGCAGGAAGTCGTCGCGGTGGAGGCGGGCTTTGCCGACTGGGCCGCGCTCAAGGCGTCGCTCGACGGGGCCGCCGCCGGACCTTTGCCGGCCGATGCCGGGCCGCCGCGGTTGGAGCACGTCATCCCGATCCTGTTCGTGCGCGACGTGGTCAAAGCGGCGGCATTCTATGTCGACAAGCTCGGCTTCACTCGGGACTTCCTCCACGGCAACCCGCCGTTCTATGGCGCCGTCTCGCGCGACGCGGCGTGCCTGCACTTCCGGCTGGTGCGCGAACCGAACTTCGCGGAACTGGCGGCGCGGGAAGGCGCGCTGATCCTCGCTTCGATCGAGGTGGCGAACGTCAAGACGCTGTTCGAGGAGTTCGAGGCGCGCGGCGTCACCTTCCCCCAGCGGCTCAAGCGCCAGGCCTGGGGCGGGCTCGACTTCTACGTCGAGGATCCGGATGGCAACTGCATCTCGTTCGTCACTTACGACCCTCCGGGAGGCACGGGCTAGGCCGCCACCGCCTCCCGCGCATCCTGCAGAATCATCTCGGCGCCCTTTTCGGCGATCATGATCGTGGGCGCGTTGGTGTTGCCGCTGCTGATCTTGGGCATCGCCGAGGCGTCGATCACCCGCAGGTTGTGGGTCCCGCGCACGCGCAGCTGCGGGTCGAGCGGGAAGCGCTCGTCGCCCATCGCGACGGTGCCGACCGCGTGGTACAGCGTGCCGCCGGCGACCTTGGCGTAGCCGAGCATCGCCTCGTCGGTGTCGCCGAACGGATCGCCCTTGGCCTCCATGTAGGGCTCGAGCGCCGGCTGCTGCCATATCTTGCGGATGATCTTGAGCTGCTCGACCACGCTCTGCCTGTCGAGCGGGTCGGACAGGTAATTCGGCACGATCCTCGGCCGCTCCATCCCGTCGGGCGACTTGGCGTGGATCGAGCCGCGCGATTCCGGGCGCAGCTGGCACGGGTTCGAGGCCATCCCCGGCTCCTTGTCGAGCCGCAAGCCCTGGTACTGGTTGAGGTACTCGAGGTCCATCGAGGCGGCCATCACGTGGATCTGGATGTCGGGATAGGCGAGCTCGTCGCGGCTCTTCACGAACGCGCAGCCGTGGGCCACGGCATAGCTCAGCAGGCCCTTGCGGGTCAGCCCATACTTGGCGATCTGGCCGAGTAGCTTCACCCCGCGGCTCAGTTCGTTGATCGAGTGGTGCGGCTCCTTCAGCGCCGCCTGGCAGCCGATCATGTAGTGGTCCTGCATGTTCTCGCCGACCATCGGCGATTCGTGCACCACCGGAACGCCGAGCTCCTTGAGCAGCGCTCCCTGGCCGACGCCGCTGATTTCCAGCAGCTTGGGCGACTCGACCGAGCCAGCCGAAAGGATCACCTCGCGCGCGGCCATCGCCCGGCGGGTCTCGCCGTTCTGCCTGAACTCGACGCCGATCGCCTTCTTGCCGTCCCACAGGATCCGGGTGGTCATCGCCCGCTTCTCGACCAGCAGGTTCGGCCGCTTCATCGCGGGATGGAGATAAGCCACCGCGGCCGAGCTGCGGCGGCCGTTCTTGGCGGTCATCTGGAAGAAGCTGCAACCTTCCTGGTTGCCGTCGTTGAGGTCGGGCTTGTAGGGAATGCCCGCCTGAACGCAGGCCTCGACGATGGCCTTCGAGACCGGGTGCTCCTCGGGAAAGTCCGACACGCTCAGCGGGCCGCCGGTGCCGTGGAACTCGTTCTCCCCGCGCTCCTGGTTCTCGCTCTTGCGGAAATAGGGCAGCACTTCGTCCCAGCTCCACCCGCGCGCGCCCATCTGCGCCCAGCCGTCGTAGTCGGCCGACTGGCCGCGCACGTAGAGCATGCCGTTGATCGAGCTCGAGCCGCCGAGCACCTTGCCCTTGGGCCACTTGTGGCTGCGCCCGCCGGAGCCCTCGTCGACCTCGGTTTCGTAGAGCCAGTTGACCTTGGGATCGTTGAGCGTCTTGCCGAAGCCGATCGGGGTATGGATCATGATGTTGGAGACGAATTGGCTCGGCTCGTGGAGCGGCCGGTCGTCGCCGCCGGCTTCGAGCAGCGCCACCTTGTGCTTGCCGCTCTCGGTCAGCCGCGCCGCCAGCACGCAGCCCGCGCTGCCCGCGCCGACGATCACGTAGTCCGCGTAAAGGTCTGCCGCCATCATCACTCTCCTCGATTCGCCTTGCCTGTGACGCTAGGGTTCCTGTGATGCAGCGGCAATGGAGATGCGCGTGATCAAGCCCGAGCTGGAATTCGTCTACGAAGCGGGCGGCGAGCTGGAGCCGGCGCGCGAGATCGGGCCGGTGGTCGACGGCACCCGGCGCATCATCCCGATCAGGAGCGGCGGCTATGTGAAGGGCCCGCGCATTTCTGGTAAATTAGTGGGCAACTCCGCCGACTGGCAGCTGACGCGGCCCGACGGCGTCACCGTCGCCGACGCGATCTATGCCATCGAGACCGACGACGGGGCGCTGATTCAGATCCGCAACAAGGGCCTGCGCCACGGCCCGCCCGAAGTCATGGACCGCCTCCGCCGCGGCGAGGAGGTCGATCCGGCCGAATACTACTTCCGCACCGTGCCGGAATTCATCGCGCCCGACGGGCCCTACGACTGGCTCAACAAGTCGATCTTCGTCTGCTCCGGCGCGCGTTATCCCGCCGGCATCAAGCTGTGGGTCTGGCGAGTGCTTTAAGCGCCAAAACAGTATGCGCCGGTTGGCCATGAACTTCGTTATGGGTGCGGCAGCTATCGCTGCGAGCGCCGCCTCACAGCGAGCCCCTGCCGAACCGACGGCGCGGCATGGCTACGTGCCCAAGAGGACCTCATGGGGCGACCCCGATTTTCGTGGCACCTGGCCGATCGAGCATATTTACGACGCCAATATCCCTCTCGAGCGGCCGAAAGAAGACGGCGACCGGAAGTGGCTCACCCCGAAGGAATTCGCCGCCCGCCTTGCCAAGGCGAAAACGTCGGACAGGAGCTATTCCGATGGGCTTGAGGCCAGCGGCACCAGGGGCCTGGGCTCATGGCTCAAGGTCACGCCTGTCGGCCGCCGTAGCTCGCTGCTGATCGATCCCCCGGACGGGCGCCTCCCCCCGCTGACTCCGCAAGGCGAGGCGCTGTGGAAAGCCGGACGCAACAGCTACAACGAGGGCCAGCCGATCGACTGGGTGGCTGACCTCGACAGCTATGACCGCTGCGTGTCTTACGGCCTGCCGCTGGCTATGCTGCCGCATCCCGCCAACGATGGCATTCGCGTGTTTCAGTCCCCTGGCTTTATCGTCCTGCAACTCGAGGTGTTCGACACCCGCATCATTCCCATTGGCCGGCCCAGACATTGGCCTGCGACCGTGCGCAGCTGGATGGGTGACAGCCGCGGCCATTGGGAGGGCAACACGCTGGTGATCGAAACCGGCAACATGATCGCCGGCGACAGCGCGACCAGCGACATGGCGCACAAATCCGCCAGCCCGGTCACCGGGCGTGCTCATGGTACGATCCCGATGAGTGCCGAGGCGCACGTCGTCGAGCGCCTGGCGATGAGCGGGCCGAACACGATCGCCTACCGGGTGACCTACAGCGATCCCGCGGTGTTCACCGCGCCGTGGACCGCGGAATTCGAGTGGACCCGCGACGACAGCTACAAGATGTACGAATTCGCCTGCCACGAAGGGAACGAAGTGCGCGAGCTGATCACCGCCTCACGCGCGCAGCGCAAAAAGGACGCCGAAGCGGCTGCGGCCGGTAGGGTGGCGAGCAAGTAGGGCACAACAACCGAGGTCCAGGATATGGCCCGGGCCAACCTCGCCGGACACCTTCTTGGGCCGGAGGTCGCGGCTGCCGCGAAGGCGGCGGGCGCCGGCCGCGGGGGCGCGCACGTGCTGTTCGCGCGGACCTGACCCGGAGTCCTGACTCCGCTGGACGCGGGCCGCCATCGCGCTATTGTCCAAGCGACGGGAAGGATGGGAGAAAGATCATGTGTGAGCTCGACCAACTGAGCGATATGGGCGGCGTGAGCCGGCGCGGCTTCAACACCATCGGCGCGCTGGCCGCGTTCGCCGCCGCCTCGGCGCCGATCAACGCCGCCGTCGCCGCCGATGGCCGCGCCGAAGGAATGGTCAAATTCCCCGCGCCGGGCGGGACGATGGACGCGTTCTTCGTCCACCCGGCCAAGGGCAAGCACCCCGGCGTGGTGATGTGGCCCGACATCGCCAGCTTGCGCGACGCCTTCAAGGCGATGGCTCGAAAGCTGGCCGGCGCCGGCTATTCGGTGATCGTGCCCAACCCATTCTACCAGGATGCGCCCGCGCCGCAGTTCGCCGACTTCGATGCCTTCCGCAAGGATGACGGCTTCAAGAAGGTCGGCCCGTGGATGGCGCACAACACGCCCGAGGCGATCGCCAACATGTCCAAGGCGGTGGTGACGTGGCTCGACAAGCAGCCTTCGGTCGATACGAAGAAGGGCATCGGCGTGCAGGGCTATTGCATGAGCGGCACGTGGACCGTGCGCACCGCCGCCGCGGTGCCCGGGCGCGTCAAGGCCGCCGCCGGGTTTCACCCGGGCAACGGCTGGGATGGCGACGGCCCGGACACCCCGCTCAAGCTGTTCGCGCAAAGCCGGGCGACACACCTCCTCGCGCTGGCCCAGAGCGATGACAAGCAGAAGCCCGAGATCAAGGACCAGATCAAGGCGGCCGCCGCGGCCGCTCACCGCCCGGCGACGGTCGAGGTCTACCACGCGGACCACGGTTGGACGGTGGCGGACTCGCCGGTCTACAACAAGGACGAGGCCGAGCGCGCCTGGAGCAACCTGCTGGCGCTCTACTCGAAGACGCTCTGAGAATGAAAAAAGGCGGCCCGTTGGGGGCCGCCTTGAAACCTGTTCCGGCCGTCGGGTGGTAAAGTCGAGGGACCTGGGACCGTCCCACCCGAGCGGCGCGAACGACAGAGTCGGCCGCGGCTGGTTAAGGCGGCGTTGCCGAACGTGGTTACGGCGCCGTTACTATCGAATTGTCCCGATTCCGGGCGATTATTCGAACCAGTAGCAGGTCCCGCGCATCTCCAGGCTCACTCGCGGCGGCGCA
>JANWHA010000115.1 GCA_025450635.1 Croceibacterium sp.
CGGTGTTCGGGTCCTGCAATGCGAAGGTGACGTCCGAAAGCCCGGTGATCCGGGCGCGGTTCGGCACCGAAGCGGTTATCGTGATATTGCCGCTCGACGTCGCGCCGAGCGTGCCCTGGCTCGCCGCGAACGACGGCGTGGGCGCAAGAGCGCACGCTAGCGCAGCGCCAAGCATGGCGAGCTGCTGGCTCGCCTTTCCGAATGTCTTCATTTCAATGTTCCCGGTCCAAGTGTGTGTCTACAACGAACCCTGACCGCGGGCCTTTACCTATGGCTTGGTTAACATTCCGTTCGCCATATCTCGAAACCGGGCCCAAGTTGCTGGCGCCGAAAGGAAGAACTTCTCGGGGCACGTCGCCCTTGCAAGCCGGGCAAGGCACCCGCTGTTCGGCCAAACGCGACCGGCCTTGCTCGCCCAGCCGTCAAGAACGTGCGCATTCATGTTGGACTTGCTAAAGGCACCCGCGCGGCAACCGGCGGGAGGTTGCGCGGGGCTCGACCGAAGAATGATCCGACTTTGAAATCGCCTGTTTTCTTTGATGCTTCCGGCAAACGTCGGCGGGTCGTCGGGCGGGTCTCCATTACCCTCCTCGTCGCGCTGCTGGTTGCCGCGGTCGCCTTCGCGGCGACTATCGTCAACGTGCCAGCCGGCCTGCCGCTGGAGTTCGGACGCGAGCGCGTTCAGTCACTACCGTTGCGGGCGCAAATTTCGGCTCTTCGGCATAAGCTCCCGCGCCTCCATTTGCGCGGCCATGCGCCGACGCGGACCGTGGCATTCTACGTCCCGTGGGATCCCGATAGCGCCGCCTCGCTGCGGCGGCATTTTCCGGACATCGACGTGGTTGCTGCAGGCGACGCACAGATCGACCCTAGGACCAACTCGCTGGTGGTCGACCGCGATCGCGAGTTGCATTCGATCCTTTATTCGCGCGCGCACCGGCCGCGGGTGTGGCTGATGGTGCAGAACGTGTTCGCCGAGAAATGGCAGGTCGCGCCGACGGTGGCGCTGTTTCGCAATCCGGCGGCCAGCGCGCGGCTCGTCGATCAACTGGTGGCCAGTGTGCAGGCGTCGGGCTGGCAGGGGGCGGTGTTCGACATCGAGAACCTGCCCGACAATACCTTGCCTTCCTACGTGCGCTTCCTGGCGCTCGCTCATCGACGCTTCGCCAAGGCGGGGCTCACCCTCGCTGCGACAGTGCCGGCCGGCGATCCCGGCTGGCCGCTCAAGGGAATCGGCGCGGTCACCGATCAGACCATTCTGATGGCTTATGACGAGCATTGGCAGGGGGGTGAGGCCGGTCCCATCGCTTCGCAAGACTGGTTCGCCCAACAGGTCGCGATCGCCCGGCGTGCGGTGCCGGCAAGGAAGCTGGTCGTCGCGCTCGGCAACTATGCTTACGATTACCACGACGGCACCGCCGACGCGCTGACGCTGCCCGAGGCGTGGCTGTCGGCGCGGGACAGCGAAGCGCTCCCCGCATGGGATTCTGCCAGCGGCACCAGCGGCTTCGCGTTCGACGACAACGGTGACAAGCACACCGTTTGGATGCTTGACGCGGCGACCACCTGGAACGAGCTGCGCCTCCTCAACGGCATCAGCGCGGTCGCGCTGTGGCGGCTGGGCAGCGAGGACCCGACGGTGTGGCGAGCGTTCGACGCGCTGGACACGGCTACGCGGCCGGATCTTACCGAAATTCCAGGCTCCTCAGGCACCGATATGGAAGGCAGTGGCGAGATCCTGCGCATCTCCGAAACGCCCCACAGCGGAAGCCGGTCTATCGCCTACGATAACGCGGGCCAGATCGTCACGGAGCGATACTCAAGCGTGCCCACTCCCTTCGCCGTCGTGCGCACCGGGGTCGTGCCGAACGAGGTCGCGCTGACCTTCGATGACGGGCCGGACGAGACCTGGACGCCGCAAATCCTGTCGGTGCTGGAGCGAATGCACGCGCCGGCGACCTTCTTCGTCATCGGCGAGGATGCCATTGTCCATCCGCAGTTGCTGCGACGGATCATGTCGGATGGGGACGAGATCGGCAACCACAGCTATACGCATCCAAACATGGTCGAGCTGCCGCCCGTCGGCGCGCGGCTCGAGATCAACGCCACGCAGCGGCTGATCGAAGCCTACACAGGCCGTTCGACGCGCCTGTTCCGCGCGCCCTATTTCGGCGATGCGGAGCCGTCTACCGCCGACGAACTTCTGCCCGCGCTTATCGCGCAGCAGCACGGCTACACGATCGTCGGCCTGCACGTGGACGCGGAAGACTGGCAGCGCCCGGGCGTCCCCAAGATCGTTGCGAACGTGATGGACGCCGTCATGCATCCGACGCCGCAGCGGTCGGAGAACGTGATCCTGCTGCACGATGGCGGTGGCAACCGCGCCCAGACGGTGGCCGCGCTGCCGATCATCGTCAACGATCTGCGCCGGGCCGGTTTCCAGATCGTGCCGCTGTCGCGGCTCATCGGCATTTCCGACAGCGAGCTGATGCCGCGCGTGTCGGGCGCCGACCTCGTCTCGGTCAGACTCGACGTCAGCGTCTTCCTGTTGATGGCCGCGCTCGATTACGCGATCAGGTTCCTGTTCTTCGTCGCGATCGCGCTCGGCATCTCGCGCGCGGTGGTCCTGACCGCGCTGGCCGTCGCCAACCGCCGCAAGGCCCCGCCGGAGCAACCGGCGACGCCGTCCGTCACGGTCATCGTCCCGGCCTATAACGAGGAGCGGGTGATCGTTGCCTCGGTCACCCGGGTGCTCGCCAGCGACTATTCGGCCTTTCAGGTGATCGTCGCCGATGATGGGTCGAAAGATCGCACGAGCGCCCTGGTCGCGGAACACTTCGGCGACGACCCGCGCGTCCTGCTGCTGACGATGGCGAACGGCGGCAAGGCCGCGGCCATCAACCGCGCGCTCACCCACGCGACCGGCGACGTGATCATCGCGCTCGACGCCGATACGCAGTTTCTCCCGGACGCGATTCGCCTGCTCGTGCGCTGGTTCGCCGACCCCGGCCTCGGTGCGGTGGCGGGCAACGCGCGGGTCGGCAATCGGGTCAATCTCGTCACCAAGTGGCAGGCGATCGAATACGTCACCGCGCAAAATGTCGAGCGCCGGGCGCTCGATCGGCTCAACGCGATCACCGTCATCCCCGGTGCGATCGGCGCTTGGCGCCGGACAGCGCTCGACGAGGTCGGCGGCTATCCCGAGGACACGCTGGCCGAGGACCAGGATCTCACCATCGCCATTCAGCGCCGCGGCTGGCGGGTCACCTACGATATCCATGCGGTTGCGCTGACCGAGGCCCCGGAATCTTTCCGCGCGCTCGCCAAGCAACGTTTCCGCTGGTCGTTCGGCACGCTGCAATGCCTGTGGAAGCACCGCGCAGCCGTGCGCAAGGGCCGCCCTGTCGGCCTTGCCCGTATCGGCATGCCGCAGGCCTGGCTGTTCCAGATCCTGTTCAGCGCGCTGTCCCCGCTGATCGACCTCGCGCTGGTCTTGTCGTTCATCGAAACCATCGTCCGCGTGCAACAGCATGGCTGGGCGCAAACCCAGAGCGACGTGCTCAGGATGCTCACCTACTGGCTGGTGTTCGTGCTCGTCGACGTGATAGCCGGCTGGATTGCTTACCGCATGGACCCGGTTCGGCGGCCGTTTCCCGCGCTGCGCCTCGTTGCCCAGCGCTTCGTCTACCGCCAGTTGATGTACGGGATCGTCATTCGAGCCGTCTCCGCGGCCGTGCGGGGCCGCCTGGTCGGCTGGGGCAAGCTGGAGCGCAGCGGGAGCGTCAGCGCCGCGACCTCCTAGAGCGGGCGCGGCGCGCCGTTTCGCCGCCGCTGTTTGAACCGGCTTCTCGGGCGAAGGGACAGATGGAATGGGCCGCCCCGCCCCGGGCGCGATCCCGCTTGTCGTCAATCGCCGGAAGGGGGATAATCGGCGCCATGCTGCTGTTGCGGAGTTGCCCAGTGTCTCACCGCTATCTCGCCCGATTGCTCGTCGCCGTGGGCGCCCTCGCGACGCTCACCCCTGCTGCGGCCGCCGGCCAGGTGTTCGGGGGCGCCGATCGTGATGTTCCGCTGGCGCGCTTCCAGGATCCGCTGTGCCCCGGCGTCGTCGGCATCCAGCTCGAGCAAGCGCAGGAGATCGTCGGCCTGATCCGCGACAATGCGCAGATGCTGGGCCTGCGCCTGGCGGATTCGAAGAGCTGCGACCCCAACGTGATCGTCGCCGTGATGGACGATCCGCAAGGGTTCCTGAAGGAGTTGGTGAAGAAGCGTCCCTACTTGCTGCAAGAGCTGGGCAAGCGCCAGCGCGAGCGGCTGCTGGCCGGTTCCGGTCCGGTGCGCAGCTGGGCGCGGATCGAGGTGCGCACCCGTGACGGATTGATGATCCCGCGGCGCGTCAACCTCGACGAATTGCCGCAGACCACGCAGCAGATGGCCCATTCGAAGATTTACACCGCGACCCGCCGCGACATCATTTCAGCGATGGTGCTGGTCGAGCCGTCGGCGGTGCACGGCCTGAGTGTCACCCAGTTGGCCGATTACGCGACGATGCGGGCCTTGTCGGACGATGCCGGCGAGGCAATCCCGGCGCCCCATGCGACCATCCTGCACCTGTTCGACGCGAGCGGCGAGAAGCCGGCCGGCCTGACCGGCTCCGACTGGATCTTCCTCAAGACGTTGTATTCGACCGAGCCGAACGATCCCGCGGCGATAACGCTGGCGATGGCCAATGATCGGATCGCCAGGGGCCAACCCGGCCAATAGCGGCCCGGCTCAGCGGCCGGGCGTGACCTTCAGCACCGCGCCGTCGGTCTCGTCGGTGGTGATATAGAGCGCGCCGTCGGGCCCGATCTTGGCATCGCGCATGCGCTGCTTGAGGTCGCCGAGCAGGTATTCGGGATCGCCCACCGGTTTGCCCCCCTGGGTATCGTAGCGCAGCACCCCTTTGGTGAAGCTCGGCAGGAGCAGATCGCCCTTCCACGCCGGGAACGCGGCGCCGTCGTAGAACAGCGGATTGCCCGGATTGAGCGAGTTGGGGAGGTAGACGAGCACCGGGTCGGTCATGCCGGGAACGTTCTTCACGCCCTTGGCCGGCTCGTTGTTGTAGTGCTGGCCTTGGGTGACGTCGATCCAGCCGTAGTTCTTGCCCTTCTTGATCAGGTTGAGCTCGTCGCCGCCGTGCGGGCCGAACTCGGTTTCCCACATCCAGCCGGTGGCAGGATCGATCGTCAGGCCGAGCGGATTGCGGTGGCCGGTGGTCCAGATCTCCGGCTTCCAGCCTTTCTTGCCGACGAACGGATTGTCCTGGGGGATGGTGCCGTCGGGGTTGATGCGCATGATCTTGCCGAAATCGTTGTCCGCCTTCTGGACCATCTCGCCGTAGTTGCGGTCGCCGCTGGTGACGTAGAGCTTGCCGTCGCGGCCGAACAGAAGGCGTCCGCCCCAGCTCCCGCTCGCCGGGCCCTGGCCGCAGCAGCGCTTGGGTATCGGCGCCGCGCCATACCAGGCGTCGGCGACGAAGATGTCCTTCACACCCTTGAGCTGGTGAGTGCCGTCCCATGTGGCGCGCATGACGGCGAGCGTGGTCTGGTCGGAATCCTTGTCGGTCGGCTTGACGTAGCTCAGGTAGAGGAAGTGGTTCCTGGCGAAGTTCGGGTCCAGCGCGATATCGTAAAGGCCGCCGATGCCGCTCGGATTGATCGGCGGAAGGCCGGCGATGGCCACGGGGTCCAGCTTGCCGCCGCGGATCACCCGCAGCCGCCCGGCCCGTTCGGTCACCAGCATCGTGCCGTCGGGCAGGAAGGCGATCGACCAGGGGTGGTCGAGCCGGCTGGCGACGAGCTCGACGTGGATCTTGCCGGCTTTGGTAGCGTAATCCCATGGGCCGAAGCCGAGCGGCGTCGTCGGCGGGGGACCGGCCCGGCGAGGGGCGGGCGCGGCGGCCGCCGGCGCTGCGGCAGGGGCCGCGTTCTGGGCGGACGCGCCGCCTGCCAGCGATGTGCCCAACCCCAGGACCGCCGCCGTGCCGAGCACGCGCGCGATTATCCGCTTCATCGTCAATCCCCTCCCGATCAGGACGTTGATTCTGTCCAGTTGGCGTTACCCTACGCACTCACGGCGGGGGAGACAATTGCCTGGCGGACTCGCTCAGGCGGCGACCGCACTGGGATGGCCGCGATAATCAGCGCGGCGCCAGGTTCGGGCCCTTGCCGCCAAAGCGGCCGTGCTTGCGGTAGCGCGTCATCCAGCGGTCGAGGAACAGGCCAAGCGGCTTGGGCGTGACGCCGAGCACCTCGATCCCGGGCAGCTTGCCCGAGGGGACGCTGCCGCGCTTGAGCAGCTTCCACTGGTCGGAGTTCATCGGCGTGAGCGGCAGCATCGCGACGAACGCGGCGAGCGCGTCGGGCACGATTACGAAGGGCCTCGTGCGGCGCTGCGCTTCGGCGATGCGCCGGTTGAGGTCGATCATGGTGACTGGCTCGGGCCCGGCGATCTCGTATGTCTTGCCGCCGTGCAGCTCCGGATCGGCGAGCGTCTCAGCAATCGCCTCGGCGGCGTCATCGACCCATAGCGGCTGCACGCGGGACGTGGCGCCGAACACCGGCACCGCGGCCAAGTCTCGGATGTAGCCGGCGAACATGTTGATGAACCGGTCGTCCTCGCCGAACAGAACCGAGGGGCGCACGATGGTGGCCGCCGGAAACGCGGCGCGCACCAGCTCTTCGCCGCGTCCTTTCGTGGCCGCATAGCTGCTGTCCGCTTCTGGATCGGCGCCGATTGCCGAGACGTAAACAAAGCTCTTCGCTCCGTTCGCCGCCGCTTCTTCCGCCGCCCACCCGGCGCCGCGGGCTTGCAGCGCGACCAGGTCGCCGGTGAAGCTGCCGACGAGGTATGCCGCCGAATCGGCCCCCTGCATCGCCGCTGCGATGCTCGCGCGGTTGCTCACGTCGCAACGGTGGAACTGGATCTGCCCGAGGTTGGCGAGCGGACGCAGGCGAATGGCCCGTCCGGGATGGCGATCGGCGATCCTCAGGCGGGCGCCGCGATTGAGCAGCTCCTGCGCCAGGTGCGTGCCGAGAAAGCCGCTGCCGCCGATCAGCACCACCAATTTGTCTTCGAGCGGCCCGTAGTTCGCCATCGTCGCCTGAGTCCCAATGTCGCCGCGCGCCATGCCGCATGCGGCAGGCCATCGCAAGCGGCCTTGCCAAGCGCCTGCGAGAGTTGCAGGACTCGATCAAAGTGGTTTCACCTGAAAGGATTTTCGCATGCGCCAGATCGACCATCTCATTGCCGGCGGGACCGGCGGCGGAGCGGGCGCGCGCAGCGGAGAGGTGTTCGACCCCAACAACGGCACGGTGCAGGCCAAAGTGGCGCTCGGCACGAGCGCGGACCTCGACCGCGCGGTGGCCGCGGCGCAGGCCGTGCAACCCGGGTGGGCGGCGACCAACCCCCAGCGCCGGGCCAAGGTGATGTTTCGCTTCCGCGAGCTGGTCGAGCGCGACCTCGAAAGCCTCGCCCATCTGCTCGCCTCGGAGCACGGAAAGGTCATCGCCGACGCGCGCGGCGACGTGCTGCGCGGGCTGGACGTGATCGAGTTCGCCTGCGGCATCCCCCACGCCCAGAAGGGTGAGTACACCCAGGGCGCAGGGCCGGGAATCGACGTCTATTCGATGCGCCAGCCGCTCGGCCTCGTCGCCGGCATTACCCCGTTCAATTTCCCGGCGATGATCCCGATGTGGATGTTCGGCCCGGCGATCGCCTGCGGCAACGCGTTCATCCTCAAGCCGAGCGAGCGCGATCCCTCGGTGCCGGTCCGGCTGGCCGAGCTGATGCTCGAAGCCGGCGCGCCTGAAGGGCTGCTGCAGGTGGTCCACGGCGACAAGGAGATGGTCGACGCGATCCTCGACCACCCGGCGATCTCGGCGGTCAGCTTCGTCGGCAGCTCCGACATCGCGCATTACGTCTATTCGCGCGGTGTCGCCGCGGGCAAGCGGGTGCAGGCGATGGGCGGGGCCAAGAACCACGGCGTGGTCATGCCCGATGCCGACCTCGACCAGGTCGTCAACGACCTCGTCGGCGCCGCGTTCGGCTCGGCCGGCGAACGCTGCATGGCGCTCCCCGTGGTGGTGCCGGTCGGCGAGAAGACCGCCAACGCGCTGCGCGAGGCGCTGATCCCGGCGATCGACCGCTTGCGCGTCGGCGTCTCGACCGATGCCGAGGCGCATTACGGGCCGGTCGTCAACGCCGCCCACCGCGCCAAAATCGAGCAGTGGATCCAAATGGGCGTCGACGAGGGCGCCGAGTTGGTGGTCGACGGGCGCGGCTTCGCGCTCCAGGGGCACGAGCAGGGTTTTTTCATCGGCCCGTCGCTGTTCGATCACGTCAAGCCGACGATGAAGACCTACCGCGAGGAAATCTTCGGCCCCGTGCTGCAGATCGTCCGGGCGCACGATTTCGAGGAGGCTCTGCGCCTGCCGAGCGAGCACCAGTACGGCAACGGCGTCGCCATCTTCACCCGCAACGGCCACGCGGCCCGCGAATTCGCCCATCGCGTGAACGTCGGCATGGTCGGCATCAACGTGCCGATCCCGGTGCCGGTCGCCTACCACACCTTCGGCGGCTGGAAGCGCAGCGCGTTCGGCGACATCGACCAGCACGGCATGGAAGGCGTGCGCTTCTGGACCAAGAACAAGAAGGTCACGCAGCGCTGGCCGGATGGCTCCGCCACCGGCGAGAACGCTTTCGTCATTCCGACGATGGGATGATAGAGCGGCGCAGGCGAGCAACCGGAGCGGGCATGAGCGATTACGACACCATCCTGGTCGAGCAGCGTGAAGCCGTCACGTTGGTCACGCTAAACCGCCCGCAGGCGCTCAACGCGCTCAACACCGCGGTGCTGGCCGACCTCGTCGCCGCCTTCGCCGCGTTCGAGGTCGACGACAGCCAGCGCTGCGCGGTGGTGACGGGCAGCGGCGAAAAGGCATTCGCCGCCGGCGCGGACATCAAGGAGATGGCCGACAAGCCGGCGGCGGATTTTTACCGCGAGGATTTCTTTGCCGGCTGGGCCAGCGACTTCACGAACAAGATCCGCAAGCCGTGGATCGCTGCGGTGGGCGGTTTCGCGCTCGGCGGCGGGTGCGAGCTGGCGATGATGGCCGATTTCATCATCGCCGCCGACACCGCGAAGTTCGGCCAGCCGGAGATCAGGCTCGGCGTCGCGCCGGGGATGGGCGGCAGCCAGCGGCTGACCCGCGCGATTGGCAAGGCCAAGGCGATGGAGATGGTCCTCACCGGGCGGATGATGGACGCGGCGGAAGCCGAGCGTTCCGGCCTGGTGGCGCGCGTCGTGCCCGCCGCGGACCTGCTCGACGAAGCGCTCAAGACGGCGGCGCAGATCGCCGCGATGCCGCCGCTGGCGGCGATGGCGAACAAGGAACTGGTCAACGCCGCCTTCGAGCTCGGCCTCGAGCAGGGCATCCTCCACGAGCGGCGCCTGTTCCAGCTCCTCGCCGCCACCGAGGACAAGGCCGAAGGCATGCGCGCGTTCGTCGAGAAGCGCGAAGGGAAGTGGAAAGGGCGGTGATCCTGCCGATCGCCCTGGTGATGGTCGGATTGGTCTGTTCTTACCTGGGTCTGCTCGAAATCAGGGACATGCGAGGTAGTCAGGGACAGTTTTCCAAGCGGCACCGCGTTTCGTTTAGTCGTGGGAAGATCATGAGGTCACTCGTTGCCTTCGATTCCTGGATACGGCTGGCTTCGCTGATTGGCCTTGGGGCGCTTTCGGCGACCATCGGCATATGGCTGCTCGTGAAATAGATGCGGAGAGAGAAATGAAGATCGCTTTCATCGGGCTCGGCAACATGGGCGGCGGGATGGCGTCGAACCTCTTCAAGGCGGGGCACGAGGTGCGTGCGTTCGACTTGTCCCAAGACGCGCTGAAGAAGGCCGGAGAAGGCGGTTGCGCCACTTTCGGTTCGATCGAGGAAGCGATCGACGGCGCCGAGGCCGTGGTCTCGATGCTGCCCAACGGGGCGATCGTGAAGGACGTTTACACCGCCCACGTGATTGGCCGCGCGCCGAAGGAGGCGATCCTGATCGACTGCTCGACCATCGACGTCGCCACCGCGCGCGAGGTCGAGCAGCTTGCCGCCGATGCCGGCTACGCGATGGTCGATGCGCCGGTTTCGGGCGGCATCGCCGCCGCAGCGGCGGGGACTCTGACGTTCATGGTCGGCGCCGGCAAAGGGGCGTTCAAGCGCGCCGAGGCGGTGCTCAAGGACATGGGCAAGGCCGTGATCCACGCCGGCGACGCGGGCGCCGGCCAGGCGGCGAAGATCTGCAACAACATGATGCTGGCGATCCACATGATCGGCACTTGCGAGGGCTTTACGATGGCCCAGAAGCTCGGGCTCGACCCGCAGGTATTCTACGATATCGCCTCGGTCAGCTCGGGCCAGAGCTGGTCGGTGACGAGCTATTGCCCGGTCCCCGGCGTCGGCCCGAAAACCCCGGCCGACAACGATTACCAGGGCGGCTTCGCCACCGCGCTGATGCTCAAGGACCTGAAGCTCGCCATGGAAGCCGCCGCAACGGCCAACATGGACCCACTGCTCGGCCGCCACGCGAAGGACATTTACCAGGCCTTCGCCGAAGCGGGCAACGGCGGGCTCGACTTCTCGGCGATCATCAAGACCGTCTGATCCTCCTCATTTTCCGCGGAGCGGCCAATGGGGAGGGGGACCGCGCGCGAAGCGCGTGGTGGAGGGGCGCGGTGCGCCATTACCCCTCCGTCAGCCGCCTTCGCCGTCTGCCACCTCCCCATTTGGCCTACGGCAAAATAGGGAGGATCAGTTCAACCGCACCGGCTGCGCGATCAGGCAGGTTCCTGCGGGATCGAATGCCACGTCCTCGATGGAAGGGGCGAGCGCGCACTGGCCCGGCTCGACCGGGTCGCCCTCGACGCGCAGCCTGCCCTTGCGCGGGATCACCAGCAGGGAACCCTGGTAGCGCAAGCGGGTCGTTTCGTCGGGGGCGCCGTCAACCCGGTCCAGACGAAAGTGCGGGCCATCGACCAGCCGCGCGTCTCCATGCTCAGGCAGGACCGCGTGGAAAGCCATGTCGTACGGCTCGCCCTTGGCCACGGCGATACCCTCGTCGAGGTGCAACTCGCGCGGGCGGCCATAATCGTACAGCCGATAAGTGATGTCGGAGTTCTGCTGGACCTCAATGATCGAGCAGCCGCCGCCGATCGCGTGCACGGTGTTCGCCGCGATGTAGAAGAAATCGCCCGGCTTGACCTTGTGCCAGGTCAGCAGGCCTTCGATGCTGCCGTCGAGCGCCGCGGCGCGCATCGCCGCAGCGTCGATCGGCCGGTTGAAGCCGATGCCGAGCGCCGCGCCCGGCTCGGCGTCGATCACCACCCAGCATTCGGACTTGCCCTGGCGGCCGAGCCCCTTGGCCTCGGTCTGCTCGTCGTCCGGATGGACCTGGACCGACAATTTTTGGGACGTGAAGATATACTTCACCAGCAGGTCCGGCAGCTCGGCCGGCGGCTCAAACCAGATTTCGCCGATGCGCTTGCCTTCAGGCGCGACGAAAGGCGCCGGCAGCCTGTCGCGGCCCCACGGTTTCTCGACGGTCCTGGTTTCGAGCAGCATGACCGCTCAACGAATGCCTCAGCGCATCAGGTCCAGCAAGTCGGCAATCTTGACGGTGGCGAAGCCGACCGCGCTGTCGGAGATGCCGTAAGGCACCAGCAAGCGCTCGCCCACCTTGAGCACGCCGCAGGTATAGACGACATTCGGCACGTAGCCGGAGCGGTCGGCATCGGTGGCGGTCAGGATCGGATCCTTCGTCCGGCCGATCACCTTGGAAGGATCGTCGCGGTCGAGCAGGGCGCAGCCGAGCGCGTACTTGCGCATGGCGCCGACGCCGTGGGTGATCACCAGCCAGCCCTCGTCGGTCAGCACCGGGCTGCCGCAGTTGCCGATCTGGATGAACTCCCACGGATACTTGGGCTCCATCAGCAGCGCGCCCTCGGTGTTCCACCGGTCGATCCGGTCCGACTTGAGCAGGAACAGGTTCTTGCCGTCCTGCCGCCCGAGCATCGCGTACTTGTTGCCGACTTTCTGCGGGAACAGCGCCATGCCCTTGTTGCGCCCGGCGCGGCCGACGATCGGTTCGAGCAGGAAGCGCTTGAAGTCGAGCGTGCGCAGCAGCTCCGACCGGATCGAGCGCCCGGAATAGGCGGTGTAGGTACCGATCCATTCGTAGTCGCCGCCGCCGTGGTCGAAGCGGACCAGCCGCAAGTCCTCGACCCCGCCGGCCTGCTGCTCGGTGATCGGGAAGATCACCGTGTTCGACAGGTTCGATTCAGGATGGCGATGGACGATGACGCCGCGCTCGCTGTCGGTCAGGCTGGCGTCGTCGAGTTCGACCGAGGTGGCGAAGCTCGATTGCGGCCACAGGCTGAAGCTGCCGTCGGTTTTCGCGATACCCTCGCGAAAGGCGATCGAGCTGATGTGGCCTTCGCCGACCGCGCGCAGGCTCATCACGAAGCGCACCGAATCGGCGTCGAGGCCGCTCTGGTCGGGATGCGGCACGATCGACGGGTTCATCAGCGCCGCCGCGGCATAGGTGTATTCGTGGCAGAAGTAGGCCCCGATCAATCGCCGGCGCGCGGGGGTTCGGTCCTTCGCGTCGAGTTCGAGCTGCTTGGCGACGTCGGCGAAGCGCTCATCGAACATCTGCTCGGTCTGCCAGTGGCGCTCGGCAAAATCGGCGCGCACCTGGCGGTACGCCTTGGCGACCGCGTTGTCGCTGAGGGCGCAGATGTCTTCGACCAGCCGCCGAGCCCGGCTGCCGGGCGCGTTCCGCGCCTGCCAGCCGAGGTGGAACGGCCTCAGGACGACGCGAGACGGATCGGCGTGCAGCCGGGTATCAAGGATGGAGAGCGGGCTCGGCGATCCGTTGCGCGGGCTCGGGGACACGTCTGTCACTGGTCGAATCGCTCTGCTGGCCACGCATCAGGCCTATCAGCGAATAGTAACCGAGTTGAAAGGCCAGGATCGATTCCGCCCCACAGTTTTCGTTCGCGCCGCGCGGGTTGACCCCGTCGCGGCAGAGCCCGGTGGCCAGATCGGCCAGCGCCACGCCGCGGTCGTTGGCGCCGAAGAACCAGCGCCACGCGGCGAGCGCGTGGTCCTGCCACGAGGGATCGCGACTCGCACGCCAGGCGGCGGCCGAGGCGTCGATGGCGGCTTGCGCTTCGAGCGGCTGCTGGTCGAACGGCAGGCTGGTATGCGCGTGGCCGAAGGTGTCGGAGCCGATCGGCCGGAAATGACCGCTGGTGGCGATTTGCTGGCCGGCGATCCATCTCAGGCTGTCGAGCCCGGCCGCGAGATAGCTGTCCTCGCGCAGCGCCATGCCAGCCTCGATCAGCGCTTGCGACAGGCGCGGGTTGTCATAGCCGAGCATCGCCTCGAACCACGCCCAGTCCGGCCGCCGGGCCGCGTCGAGCAGGCGGTGGAGAAAGTCGCCACCGCGGGCCAGGAACTCGCGCGAGGCGCCGTGGTCCGGAATCCGCCGCAGCAGCGCCGACGCGCCGAGCATCGCGAAAGCCACCGCGCGGGGCGAGCCTTCGGGGGAGCAGTGCGGCAGCGCGGTATCGTACAGCCGCTTGGCCCAGAACCGGAGCGAAAGTTCGTCCGCCGTCGCCACGGTCTGCCCCAGCGCCCACAGCGCGCGGCCGTTGGAATCTTCCGAGCCTACCTCTTCGCACCAGCTGCGGTCGTAGCGCATGAAGTTGCGGAAGCCCCTGGCCTGCGGGTTCCACGCGTGCTGGATGAACGACGCGTAGCGCAGGCGCCAGCGCGTGCGCTCGGCCGGCTCGATGCCCTCGGCAACGTTCATCAGCATCAGCGCGCGGGCGTTGTCGTCCAGGCAATAGCCGTGGGCGCGATCGGGCACGACGCCGATGGAGTGCTGGAGAATGCCGCTGGCGTCGCTCATCGCCACGACCGCGGCGACCGCCGGAGCGGCGAGCGGGGCAGCCCGCGCGGCGGGGGGCGCGACCGCGTGCTCGATCAGCTGCGCGGCGCCTTCGGCGAAGCGCGGCCAGATCGTCTCGCGCCCGCGGGCATAGGCCCGGCGCTGCATCGCCGCGAGCCGCTGCGGCTCGTCGAGCAGGGCGTTGACCGCGGCGGCAATCGCGCCGGCCTGCGGCTCGACCAGCTGGCCGACGCCGTCGGCGAGAAGCTCGCGGGCGTGGAGGTAGGGGGTCGAGACGACCGCCTTGCCCAGCGCCACCGCGTAGCTCAGCGTGCCTGAAGTGGATTGCTGCATGTTCGGGTACGGCGTGACGTAGATGTCGCACGCCTCGAGCTGGTCGAGCAGTTCGTCGGTTTGCAGGAAACGGTTGTCCCACGCGATGTGGTCGGCCACGCCGAGCTCGGCGGCGAGCGCCGCGAGCCGCTCGCGATAGGTCTCGCCCTCGGCCGCGACGAGGTTCGGATGGCTCGCGCCGACGATGCGGTAAAGCACCTCGGGATGGCGCTCGACGATCGCCGGCAACGCCTCGATCGCGATCTCCAGCCCCTTGCCGGGGCCGAGCAGGCCGAATGTGGTCAGCACGGTGCGGCCGGTGAGCCCCAGCCGGGCCTTGAATTCCGCCTGCCGCCCAAAGGGGCGGTCGGGGGCGCCGTGCGGCACGACGTCGAGGATCTCGTGCGGGGCGCCGTAATGCCCGGCCAGCAGGTCGGCCGCATGGCGGCTCATGACCATGATGCGGCTGGAGCGGTCGACCAGATGCCGCAGGATCTCCAGCTGCCGCGGCGACGGCTCGCCGAGCACCGTATGCGGCGTGAGAATCAGCGGCGCCGCCAGGCGGTCGACGAAATCGAGCACCATCTCGCCGTCGGGCCCGCCGAAGATGCCGTATTCGTGCTGCAGCCACACCGCATCGACGCCGCTTTCGTTGATCCGCTGCGCCGCTTCGGCGTAGGCCGTCGCGTCGTCGCACGTGATCGTGCCCGCGACACCCTCGTAGAAATTCGGCTGCCGTGGATTGTCGAGCGCATAGACGTCGACCGTCACTTCGGGATGATACTGGCCCAGCTTGTCGAAGATGTCGGCGGTGAAGGCGGCGATGCCGCACTTGCGCGGCAGGTAGTTGCCGACCAGCGCGATATGCCGCCGGGCAGGCGCCGTCGCCGGCGCGAGCGTGAAGATCGAGCGCATGGAGCCGGTGTGGCCCGGCGGAGCAAGTGTTTCGGTATTGAACGAGTGGATGGTCATCTGTGGTCCTGGCGAAAAGTCGTTACGGTCGGCCCCCCTAAAACCCGGTGCCAGAGGTCCATTGTGCATCGCAATATAGCGCATGCTGCAGCGCAATAAAAGGGCTTCGCTTCTATCGCGAGAAACGCGCGCGGTAAGCCTCGCGCCGCCGTTCCTCGAGCTGCAATCCGTAAATGCCCGAGCGGAGATTTGTTTCCCGCGATTACAGTCGGTTCGGCGCAAAAAGTTTTTTGAGCGCTGCCAACTTGAGCTAGGCGGTGGCGCGGTGCACTTCCTCGATGACCGAGGTGTCCCACTCGAGCGTGCCGAGATCGGACCGGCGGAAGGTTTTGATCGCGCCTGGATCGCCGCTGGCGAGTTTCGTGACGAAATCCGGGTCGCCGATCAGCGCGCGGCCGACCGCGACCAGGTCGAACTCGCCCGCCTCGAGCCGCGCTTCGAGCTCGGCGATCGCTTCCGGTATTCGCGAGGCCGGGTCGGTGCCCTCGATGAAGGTGGTCATCACGTCGGTGTCGAGCCCGACGCTGCCGACGGTGATCGTCGGCAACCCGCTAAGCGCTTTGACCCACCCGGCGAGGTTCTTGCCGTCGTCGGCCCACTCGGCTTCCCAGAACCGCCGGGTCGAGCAGTGCAGCACGTCCACCCCGGCCTCACGCAGGATCGTCACCATGCCTTCGAGCTCGGCCGGATCGGCGGCGACCCTGGCGCCGTAATCGACTTCCTTCCATTGCGAAAATCGCAGCGAGATCAGGAAGTCCGGCCCGCATTCGCGGCGGATCGCGCTGACGATCTCGGCCGGAAAGCGCACCCGGTCGGCGATGTCGGGCCCGCCATAGCCGTCGTCGCGCTCGTTCGCGCCGTGCCACAGGAACTGGTCGAGCAGGTAGCCGTGCGCGCAATGGACCTCGACGCCCGCGGCGCCGATGGCGCGGGCGATGCGCGCCGAGCGGACGAAGCCTTCGCCGATCGCCTTCATCTCCTCGAGCGTCATAGCCCGGCCGTTGGCCTTGCCCGGATGGACCCGGCCCGAGGGGCTGAGCGCATGGCCGTCGTTCCTCACCGCGCCTTCGTGCCACAGCTGCAGCAGCATCTGTCCACCGGCGTTGCGGACGGCGTCGACGCAGCGCGCCCACGCATCGGCGGTCGCCGCGGTGAGCCACGAGGAGTTCGGCTGCGCGGTTGCCGAGGGGTGATCGACCGCCGAGCTTTCGCCGATGATCAGCGGCACGCCGCCTTCGGCCCGGCGGGCATAATAGGCCGCCAGCTCGGGCTTCGGCCGCCCGTTCTCGCACATCCCGCGCTGCATCGCCGGCATCACGAAGCGGTTCGGCAGATCGAGCTGGCCCAGGCGGAACGGCGTGAACAGCGGCGAAACATCGGTCAACGGGCTTTCCCCTTTGGGCCGCGCGCGCCATAACCGCCCGCGATGGAACTCGATTATCAGGCTTACGAGCGCTTGTTCAACAGAGGCGACGACGAGGCGCTGGTCGCCCGCTTCTTCGCGCCCGACACCCGCATGGTCAGCGCCAACGGCACCCGCGAAGGGGCGGACGGGCTGCTGGAATTCCTCAAGTGGGCCCACGACGGGGTACGCGAGGTCATGCGCCCGCAGGTGGTGCTGAGCCGCGACGGCTTGCTGTTCGCCGAAGTCGACATGGATTTCCATGCGACGAAGCACCGCCCGGATTTCCCCTTCGGCGAGATGCACCCCGGCGACCTGATCACGGTCAAGTTCTTCGTCACCTATACGCTGAATGACGACGGCCGGATCGGCGAGCTCAAATCGATGACCTGGCCGCCCGAGCGCGGCGTGACCAAGCTCCCTCGCCTGGGCAGCCATCCGAGCCAGCAAGCCGCCTTCCAGGCCTATTCGGCCGCGTTCTCCGGCGCCGAGTTCGAACGCTTCCCGAAGTTCTACACCGACGACGTGGTGCTGCACCTGACCGGCTCGATCGGCGACATTTACGGCAAGGAAGGCATCGTCGATTTCTACCGCCCGATGTTCGCCCGCGTGCGCGAGACCGTCATTCCCGAGCACCTGGACGTGAGCGACGAGCGCATCGTCTACGACGCGATCAGCCGCTTCACCGCGGTGCAGGACGCGCCCGATTTCGTGGTCGGTCCGCTGAAGCAGGGCGAATGGTACGACGTGCCGGTGCGGGTCGTGTATACCCTGCGCGACGGCCTCATCTGCGACATCCACGTCACCCGCCGCGGCGAGCGGGCCGCCGGCGCGGGCTGATTTTCACGCAAAGGCCCAAAAGACGCTAACGTAGACCGGCGTTTTCCTACTCGCCCGAAAGCTGGTACCGGCCACTGCAATGATTCGCCGTTTGTTCTCCGCCACGCGCTGCGCCCCTTGGGGAATCCCCGACATGGCGCCCGTTGGAGAGATCGCCATGGCCAGTGCGAACATTGGGACCTTTCGCGGACGTCGTTCGTCAACTTGCCATTCACCCCCTCGCGCCTACATAGGCCCACGAAAGGTAGAGCGCATTCATGAGCGATAACCGCGAGCCGGAAAACAACGGCGGCAACCCCTGGGTGAAGAGCCTGTTGGTGTGGGGCGGCATCTTCCTCGCGCTGCTGCTGGTGGTGTCCATGTTCGGGGGGCCGCGCGCGGCCGGCGGGACGCAGATCGGCTACTCCGATTTCCGGCAGAAGGTCGCCGAAGGCACGGTCGACGAGGTGCAGATCTCGAGCGATCAGATCAGCGGCAAGCTCAAGAACGGGCAGACGTTCACCACGGTGCCGGTCGAGAACGATACCAGCCTGCCGCAACTGCTCGACCAGAACAACGTGCGCTATTCCGGCGCGCCGAAGGACGAGCCCAACGTCCTGCTCTACATCCTGATCCAGTCGCTGCCGTTCGTGTTGATCCTGGGCGTGGCGTTCTTCGCGCTGCGCACGGTGCAGAAAGGCGGCGGGTCGGGCGCGATGGGCTTCGGCAAGTCGAAGGCTAAGCTGCTGACCGAGAAGCAGGGCCGCGTCACGTTCGCCGACGTCGCCGGCATCGACGAGGCGCGCGAGGAACTGGAGGAGATCGTCGAGTTTTTGAAGGACCCGCAGCGCTTCTCCAAGCTCGGCGGGCAGATTCCCAAGGGCGCGCTGCTGGTCGGCTCGCCCGGCACCGGCAAGACCCTGCTCGCCCGCGCGATCGCCGGCGAGGCCAGCGTGCCGTTCTTCTCGATTTCCGGCTCGGACTTCGTGGAGATGTTCGTCGGCGTCGGTGCCAGCCGTGTACGCGATCTCTTCGAGCAGGGAAAAAAGAATGCCCCCTGCATCATCTTTATCGACGAAATCGACGCAGTGGGCCGTCATCGCGGCGCAGGCCTGGGCGGC
>JANWHA010000116.1 GCA_025450635.1 Croceibacterium sp.
CCCCGGCGCCGGCGATCCAGCCGACCAGTTCCTTGTTGATCGCGCCCGATAGAACCATCTCGGCGACTTCCGCGGTGACCTTGTCAGTGACCCGGAGGCCGTCGACGAACGTGCTCTCGACGCCGAGCTTCTTGAGCATGGCTCCGATCTGCGGACCCCCGCCGTGGACCACCACGGGGTTGATGCCGACCGCCTTCAGCAGCACGATGTCCTCGGCAAAGCCGTGCGCCGCCTCCGGGTCGCCCATCGCGTGCCCGCCGTATTTCACCACGAAGGTGCAGCCGGCGTAACGCTGGAAGTAGGGCAGCGCCTCGATCAGCGTTTCGGCCTTGGTAAGCATCTGCTTGTCCTGGCTCACGCCCGGCGCCTCCTTCACTCGCGGCGCGATGTAGCTGCTCGGTCTGGCGATTCCTAGTGTCGTGGCGGTCATGCGCGGAGTTGGGCGCGCAAAGCGGCCTCACGCTCGTTCTGGCGCGGCGGCAGTGCCGTTCGTCGCAAGCCGGGGAGCTAAGTCGGCCGTCGGGGGTCGAGCGGGCGAAGCGCCAAAGAGCCCAGACTGCCGGCCGGACCTCCGATCCCTCCCCCCTCGGGCCGGCAGTTAGGGTCGCTGGGGCGGCGGGAAACCGCCGCCCCTTCATCATGGTTAAATTGCCTCGCCCGCTCGTTAACCGTTCGAGAACGCCCTCGGCGTATGGTGCCCCTTTACTCTCGCGCCGGCGGATATCGGCTGCCGGTCGTTGAAGGGGAGGCCAGGTGATGAAAAGCAATGAGCAGGCTCCGAAAGCGCGCAGCTCCGACCGTCGCGCAAGCGAGCGGCGGCACGGCAACCACCCATTCGCCGGTGACGACCGGCGCGCGGGCGAACGGCGTTCGGGCGACGATCGACGCCGCCCCGACAAACACTGATCTGCCCTAACGAGAAGGGGCGCTCAGCCCTGGTGGCTGGAGGGCTTGTGAAGCGCCCAGGGATTGGCCGCCTGGGGATGCGCGGTGGCCTCTTTCTTCGCGGTCTGGTCGGCCGAAGGCACCGTGCAATAAGCGGTGAGACACACGCCGGCCGCCCACCAGAGAGCCTTCCAGCGGCTGCGGAAGATGTTCTGATACTTGTTGAACATGTCGCCTGCCGTACCGCAGTAAGGTTAAGACGCGGTAATTACGAGACTCTAGAGCGTCCAGGAATCCGCCGCCGGCTCCGCATCGAGCTCGCGGCAGCGGAAGTTGTCGCGGATGTGCGAGTTGAAGAAGCGCCCCTTGGAGAAAGCGCCGGCAAAGCTATCGGCCACCGCCGCCGGCACGCCGGAATAACGGTAGCGCCGGCCGCTGACGAACTCCACGTCCAGTGTCTCCGAACGCGGATCGTAGGTGAAGCGGCGGACGACCGTCGAGGGCATATCGCGACAACGCACGAACGGTCCGTTCGCTTCCGGAGCGAGTTGGACAGGGGCGCCGAGGGTAGCCGGTTCCGGTCGCCCGATTTGGCGGGCGAACCATCGCATTGGCGGGAGCCTGTGGCCGGATCGCCGGTCTCGATTCCGCGGCGAGGGTCAACTGCGGAGCCAAGCGATGAAGACTCTTGCCACTTTAGCCCTCGCCCTGATGGTCGGCGCCGGAGGAAGCGCGGGCGGTGCCAAGGATGTCCGGCCTGCCGCCCACAACCTTGCCGCCGCCAGTAATAACACCGGCATCGCCGTTCGCACCGCGGACAGGGCAAAGGCCGGCCGTAGCAACGAAGCCGCCACGGGCGCCGGTGAAACCGCGACCAGGAGCGGCAGCAAAGCGAAGGCGAAAACGGACGAACCGGCGCAAGCGCGCGCAGACCGCGATCTTACCGAGGATGCGAGTGCGCGGCCGACCGCGTGGCCCGGGCCATCCGTGGACGCCAGCGAAATCACCTGATCCGCGCGACTCCTTAAGCGCTGTTCCTGAATCGTTCCGCAGCCGTGTCCCGGCCAAAACCGGGCCATGGACCGCCAGACCCTCCGCATTGCCCCGCTGGCCGCGCTGCTGCCGCTTATCGCCGCTGTCACGTTCGCCGCCGAGCCCGCTCGCAATGCGACGCCCGATCGGGAAGCCGCCCGGTTCACGCTATGCAAGGGCGCACACCGGGTGACTTGCGTGGTCGACGGCGACACCTTCTGGTACCGCGGCCAGAAAATCCGCATCGCCGACATCAACGCGCCGGAGGTGAGCAAGCCGCATTGCGAGCGCGAGGCCGACTTGGGCAACCGCGCGACCGATGGCCTGCTCGCGCTGCTGAACAGCGGCCCATTTACCCTCGCGCCGAACGAGGACGGCACCGGGCGCGGGAACGACCGCTACGGGCGCCTGCTGCGCACCGTCACCCGCGGCGGCGCCAGCCTCGGCGGCGAGCTCGTCAGCGAAGGCTTGGCGGAACACTGGAAGGGCTATCGCGGCAACTGGTGCTGACTTCGGCCGATTTCCGCACCGCGCCCGTTCGCTAGACCTTGGCCAGGGCCTCGCTCCACGCCGCCAGGCGCGCCTCGCGCACCGGCTGCGCCATTCTCGGCTCAAAGCGGCGGGCGCCGCCGATCATCGCCGCGGAAGCTTCCTCGAGAGAGCGATGCAGCCCCGCGCCGACGGCCGCCAGCATCGCCGCGCCGAGCGCAGTGGTTTCGACAAAATCGGGACGCACGACGGCCAGGTCGACCAGATCGGCGATGTCCTGCGCCAGCCAGTCGTTGCCGCTCATCCCGCCGTCGATCCTCAGCTCGGTCCACGCCGCGCCGTCGGCGGCGAAGGCCGCGGCGAGATCCTGCGTCTGATGGCTGATCGCTTCCAGCGCCGCGCGAACGACGTGCGCGCGCGTGGCCGCGAAGCTGAGGCCGGTGATCGCGCCGCGCGCGTCGGGGCGCCAGTGCGGCGCGCCAAGCCCGGACAGCGCGGGAACCACCACCACGCCGGCGCTGTCCTCGACCGAGCGGGCCAGCGCCTCGCTCTCGTCGGCACGGACGATCATCTGCAGCGAGTCGCGCAGCCACTGGATTAGGCTGCCGGCGACGAACACCGACCCTTCGAGCGCGTAGCACCGCTCGCCGCCCAACTGATAAAGCACCGTCCCGAGCAGGCGATGGTGCGAGCGAGGCACGGCGCGCCCCATGTTGGCCAGCACGAACGCGCCGGTGCCATAAGTCGCCTTGGTCGCTCCCGGCGCGAGGCAGCCCTGCCCGACCGTCGCCGCCTGCTGGTCGCCGGCAAGGCCGGTGATCGCGATCGCCGGGCCGAACAGCGTGGTCCGGCCGAACGTGCCGGCGCTGTCGACCACCTCAGGCAGCGCGTCGCGAGGCACGCCGAACAACCCGCACAATCCCTCGTCCCAACTCGTACCGGTCAGGGCCAGCAGCAGCGTCCGGCTGGCATTGCCCGCGTCGCTGGCGTGAACGGCGCCTTCGGTCAGCTTGAACACCAGCCAGCTCTCGACCGTGCCGAAGGCCAGCCTGCCCTCGCGCGCCGCCCTTGCCACCGCCGGCTCGTTGTCGAGCAGCCAGCGCATCTTGGTCGCCGAGAAGTACGGATCGAGCAGCAGGCCGGTGGCGTCGCGCACCGCATCTTCGTGGCCGCCGGAACGTAAAGTCAGGCAAAAGTCAGCCGTGCGCCGATCTTGCCAGACGATCGCCCGAGCGAGCGGCTCGCCGGTTTCGCGGTGCCAGGCGACGACCGTCTCGCGCTGGTTGGTGATGCCGATGGCGGCGATGCGCTCCGCCCCGCCCGCCTGCTCGACCATCTCGCGGGCGCAGGCGAGCGTCCTGGCCCAGATCTCGCTCGCGTCGTGCTCGACCCAGCCGGGCTGCGGATAATGCTGGGTCAGCTCGCGCTGCGCGGTGCCGCGCAACTCGCCGGCGGCCGTGAACAGCATCGCCCGGGTCGAGGTCGTCCCTTCGTCGAGCACCAGGATCAGAGGATCGGCCATCGCGCCACGCTGCACCATTCGGGGGCCAGTAGGAAAATGGTTTCTCGCCGAAATATCCAACATTCGCATCGGCTCGACTTCGCCGCGGCCGCCGCCCATAGCCGCGGGCATGGCAATGCCGCCGCAACCCTGGCCGACTGGCGAGGTCGAGCAACTCGAGCCGCTCGTAAGGCGAATGCTGGCGCCGAACGGGTCGCCGTTCACCTACACCGGCACGCAGACTTACCTCGTCGGCGGCCGTGAGGGGCTGACCGTGGTCGATCCCGGGCCGGCCGAGCCCGCCCACCTCGACGCGCTCGCTCGCGCCATCGGCGCCTCGCCGGTGCTGGCGATCGCCTGCACCCATACGCATCGCGATCATTCTCCAGCGGCGGCGCCGCTTGCCGCGCGCGTCGGAGCACCGGTGATCGGCTGCGCACCGCTGGTGCTTGAAACCGACGAGCCGCGCGCCGATGCGCCGTTCGATAAGGACTATAAGCCCGATCGCGTGCTCTGCGACGGTGAACGTCTGACCGGCCCTGGGTGGACGCTCGCCGCCGTGGCTACACCCGGCCACACCTCCAACCACCTGTGCTTCGCGCTCGAGGAAACCGGCGCTCTCTTCACCGGCGACCACGTGATGGGCTGGTCGACGACCGTGGTCGCCCCACCGGACGGCGACATGGCCGCCTACATGGCGAGCCTCGACAAGCTCCAGGCGCGCGGCGACCGAGTCTATTATCCGGCACATGGGCCGGCGGTGCACAACCCGCGGCAGCTGGTGCGCGGGATGATCGGCCATCGCCGCCAGCGCGCGCGGCAGATCCTCAAGCTGCTCGCGCATCGCCCGCAGGCGATCGCCGAGCTGGTGCCGCAGATGTACAAGGGCGTCGACCAGCGGCTGTGGCCGGCAGCGGCGCTATCCGTCCGGGCACACTTGCTGGACCTGGAGCGGCGGCGCGCGGTCACCCACGCGGGCGAGCTGTGGAACATATCGTAGCACGACATAACCCGTTGACATCGTGGGGGCAAACGAGTCACCTTGCCGCGCATTCCTGACTGACTCGGGGGAGGCAGATCGTGGCTACAGTTGCTGCACCTGGCACTTCCGCGCTCCAGAAGGAGCGCGCGTTCTTCTTTTACATGGCCCTGGCCGTCGTCGCGACGGTGTTCGCCGGCTTCGGCTTCAACTTCGCGATGGGCGGTTCGACCATCTACTCGCCGTGGTGGGTCCACTTGCACGCGCTGTCGATGATGACGTGGGTGGCCCTGTTCGTGACGCAGAACTGGCTCGTCTATCGCGGCAACGTGGCCGCGCATCGTACGCTGGGGCCGCTCGCCGCCGGTTGGGCCGTGTGGATCGTCTGCCTGGGCTTCGCGGTGACGGCGATGGACGTGCGCACCCACCGCGTGCCGCCATTTTTCCAGCCGAATTACTTCCTGGTGATGGACTGGCTGAACATGATCGTTTTCGGCGGCCTCGTCTTCGCCGCCGTGCGGCTGCGCAACCGGGCGCCCGACTGGCACAAGCGCCTGATGCTCGGCGCGGTGCTGAATCTGCTCGCCGTCGCGTGGGGCCGGCTGACTTTGCCGATCATCTTCGACGAGCGCGGGTTATGGCTCGAGATACCGATTCTCGGCGCCTATTTCATCGCCGGAATGGTGTTCGACAAGCGCACGCGCGGGGCCGTGCACCCTGCGTGGTTCTGGGGCTGGGGCGCACTGGCGGCGTGGATCGCCGTCAGCTTCGCGATCGCCTGGATGCCGCCCGTCATGTCGCTGACCAAGTCGCTCGGGGGCTGACCCACGCGGCGGTTGACACCGTCCCGATATCAAACGACACCCGTCCACGGGTCGCGCAGCCTGGGAGGGCTTGATGGCGGCCATAGCTTCATCCGTACCATCGGCCGTACAACGCGAGCGCGCGTTCTTCTTCTACATGGCGCTGGCGCTGGCGGCGACCTGCATCGCCGGGTTCGTCCGCTCGATCCTGCTCGGCCGTTCCACCATAGAATCTCCCTGGTGGGTCCATGTCCACGGGCTTTCGATGATGGCGTGGGTCGTTCTTTTCGTGGCCCAGAACTGGCTCGTCGCGAGCGGCAACCTCGCGTTGCATCGCCGCCTCGGCGTCGTGGCGGCGGCCTGGAGCGTCTGGGTCGTGGCGGTGGGTGCCCTGGTCCTGACGATGAACACGGTGACCCACCGCACGCTGCCGGCCTTCACGCCCGGCTATGTCATGGCCATCGACGGCCTTGCCACGGTGGCGTTCGTGAGCCTGACCTGGGCCGGCATCGCTATGCGGCGACGCTCCGACTGGCACAAGCGCCTGGTTCTGAGCGGCACGATCTGCATCATCGCGCCGGGCCTCGGCCGCATCGTGCCGGACGCATTGGTCAACACGCACATAACTTACGCCCTCTTGCCTCTGCACCTGGTCTTCTTCGCCGTGGCTATCGGTTACGATCTGCGGACGCGCGGGCGCGTTCATCCAGCCTACGGATGGGGCCTTGGCGCGCTGGTGGCGATGACTGTGCTGCCGAACATGATCGTCGACTTCCCCCCGCTGGTCGCGCTGGCCCATTCGCTGGGCGGCTGACGGCGGCAACAAACCCGCGACATCGGCGGGGCGGCTTCCTATATGGCCGGCAAGGAGGCCGCCGATGTCCGTCGCTACCCAAGTTCCCACCGGCGCCGAGCTGCGCGGCGAGATCGACCGCTTGCGCAAGGAGCGCAACGCGGTGATCCTGGCGCATTACTACCAGAAGCCCGAGTTGCAGGACCTGGCCGATTTCGTCGGCGACTCGCTCGAACTGAGCCGCAAGGCGGCCGATACCGACGCCGACGTGATCGCCTTTTGCGGCGTCAAGTTCATGGCCGACACCGCCAAGATCCTCAGCCCCGAGAAGATCGTCGTGCTGCCGGACATGGAAGCGGGCTGCTCGCTCGAAGACAGCTGCCCGCCGCACAAGTTCAGAGCCTTCCGCGAAGCCCACCCCGACCACATTGCGTTGACCTACATCAACTGCTCGACCGAGGTGAAGGCGCTCAGCGACGTGATCGTCACCAGCTCGAGCGCCGAGACGATCATCAGCCAGATCCCCGAGAGCCAGCCGATCATCTTCGGGCCCGACCGCCACCTCGGCGGCTATCTCAACCGCAAGTTCGGCCGCAAGATGCTGCTGTGGCCCGGGGTGTGCATCGTCCACGAGGCGTTTTCCGAACGCGAGCTGCTCAAATTGAAGACCCAGCACCCCGGCGCGCCGGTCGCCGCGCATCCGGAATGCCCGCCGCACATCATCGACCTCGCGGATCACGTCGGCTCGACCAGCTCGATCCTGCAGTTCGCCAAGACCTTCCCCGGCGACACGCTGATCGTCGCCACCGAGCCGCACATCATCCACCAGATGGAAAAGGCCTTGCCCGAAAAGACCTTCATCGGTGCGCCGGGGGCCGACGGCAACTGCAACTGCAATATCTGCCCGTACATGGCGCTCAATACGATGGAAAAGCTCTACACCGCGCTGCGCGACCTGCAGCCGCGGATCGAGATCGAGGAAAGCCTGCGCCTCGCCGCCAAGCGCAGCCTCGACCGGATGCTGGAGATGGCCAGCGGGACGATCGGGTTGGGCGATCTGGGGCCGACCGGGGATTGATGCAGTATGTCACCGCAGTCGAAATCGCCGCCCGGTATCGGCTCGACCCGAAGCGTTTGCGTCAGTCGCTGCGCGACGAGAATCTGTCTTGGCATCCGATCAAGCGCGCGAGATGGATCGCCGAAAAGGGGCGGTCCAGAAGAGGCCCGACATGCTTCGGATCGCTGAGCGGTTCGCGGGTGCAGGCTGCTAAGCCGCCTGCACGTCCTGGATCTCGAAAGCCTTGGCAGCCTTGCCGGTCAAGGCGCGCCGCACCGCTTCGGGCTCCGCCGAAATGGCTTTGAGATAGGCACGAACCGCCGGCGGCGGCATGTGTCGCCCGATCTCGTATTGCCGGACGCTCGACAGCGGAATGCCGTATGCCTTCGCGAATTCGTCCTGGCTCATGCCGAGCCGGCGCCGGAGTAAGCGCACCTCGCGTCCCATCAATCCGCGCTTGAGCCCAGCGATGCTGACATCAAAATCCTCCGGGTCGTTCGGGTCCGCTGGAATAACGATCGTAATCTCTTCGTTCACTCGCATTGCTTCGCCTCACCGAGATTATTCGAACGACATCACCACGCCACGTGTGAACGACGGTGTAGAGCTTGCCGTCGACCAATCCGATCGTCTTGTAGCGCTCTTCCGCATCTTCATCGCGAAGCGACGGCAAGATCACATGATCTTCAGCTTCGAACACCCGTTTGCCGAACGCCAACCGTAAACCGTGCTTGAAGCGGTTGGCCTCGTCCTTGGCGGGGTCGAACTCGAACTCCATGCCACCGTGTATGTGATTCACATATAGGCCGCCAAGAAAAGAAAATCCAGAACGGAGCTAATCCTCCGCGCCTCCGGGCTTCTTGTGCGGCTCAACGATGGCCGGCGGATCGCTCGCCGGGAAGCTTTCGTCGAGCGCTTCGTCGAGCAGCTCTTCGCGGTGCTTGCGCTTGCCGTCCTTCGGTTTGACGGGCTTTTTCTTCTCGCTCATTGTTCTGGTACCGGCAGGCCGAACATCAGCGCGCGGACGAACTTCACGGGCGGCGAGCCGTGCGCGAGCACCGCGTCGTTGTAGCGCCGCAGGGTGAATTTGTCGCCCCAGCGTCGCTTCGCTTCCTCGCGCAGCGCCATGTGCTCCTCAAGGCCGGTGTAATAGCTGAGCAGTTGCACCGAGCTGAGGCTCGCGCGGAGCCACTTGCCGGCCGCCTCGCGCTCCTGCTGGAACGCGCCCTTCATCATCAGGTCCATCGACTGCTCGCGGGTCATGCCCTCGGTCTGGATGCCGATGTCGAGCAGCGTGTTGGTCACGTCGCGCAGGCGCATCTTGAGCATGGTCAGGTGGAACAGCTTGCCGTCCTCGGTCGCGTCGCCGCCGAGGTAACCCTGCTCGGCCATGACCGCCGCGCCGTATTCCGCCCAGCCTTCAATGAACGGCCCCGATTCGAGCACCGCGCGGAGCGGATCGTGGTTCTGGTTGGCGTGGTCGAGCTGCAGGTAATGCCCCGGCATCGCCTCGTGGATCGACAAGTCGTTGATCATGTAGAAGTTGTATTCGGTAAGGAAGTTGATCGCCTGCTCGTCGGTCCAGTCGGCCGGGATCGGCGAGATGGTGTAGAAATTCGGCTGGTCTTTATCGAGCGCCCCCGGCGGGTCGTCATAGGCGACCGAGTTGCCCTGGTTGAACTTGGGCATCTCGACGACCTTCACCGGCGCCGAGGGCATCGTCACGAAGCTCTTGGCGCGGACGAAGTCCGTGGCCTGGGCGAGCGCCTGGCGCGCGGTCTGCTCGAGCGTGTCGCGGGTCGCGCGGCGGGCATAGGTCTTGTCGAGCGCGCACTCGATCGCCTGCTGCTGGTCGCCCTTGTCGCAATCGGGGAACGTGCGTGCGAGACGCTCCATTTCGGCCCGCGTGGCATCGAACGCCGCCTGCGCCTTGGCCTTGAGCTCGGGCCGGGACATCGAGCTCATCATCTCGAACTTCATCTTCTGGTCGTAGCGCGCCGGACCGAGGCGGAAGTCGCCCTTCGCGTTCGGCACCACGACGGTGTCGAGCCACTTCTGCTGCTCGGCGACGGCGGTCTTGAGGTTCGCCAGCGCGGCATCGAAACGCGTGCGCGGCACGCCGCTGCGCTCGACCTCGGGCAGCAGCACGGTGTCGACGATCTCCATCAGCCCGGCGTTCTGCTTCGACACCGTCTCGGCGAACACCTTCGGCACCCGCGCCGGGTCGACCTGCCGGCGCTCCTGTGCCAGATAGGCGGGGATTTTCTCCATCCGCGACACGATCGACGCGAAGCGCCGCGGCCACGGCGCGAAATCGCGCGCGACGAGCAAGTACAGCGAATCCGACACGGAGGCATTGTAGTCCTGTGGATTCCACCTCCACGGCTGGAGCGTCTGGATGCTCCACAGGTCCTCTTCGAGCGCGTTCCTCAGCAGCGCGTAATCGACCTGATTGTCTGGTGTGAGGACCGAGCGGTGGATCGCCGCCAGCGAGCGCAGGAGCCGCTGATCGCTCGCGACGCGCGCAGCGCGAGCCGCGGCGTCGATCCGCGGCAGCTCTGCGTCACCGCTGTGGTCGCCGAGCTGGGTCGCCTGCACCGGGTCCTCGGCGGTCAGCGCGGCGATGTACGAGCGGCCGAGCTTTTCGAAGGCGGCATTTTGCGCGCCCGCGCTCGGGCTGGCCGCGGCCCGGTGGGCCGCCGCCGGACAGCCCACCAGCAACAGCCCGGCAATAATCGCGACCGCGCGGACCGTCATCAAACGGCTCCGGTCTTCCGGGGCGCCGTTTCCTTCAAGAACAACGCGACGACGAAGCCGACCACCAGGCTGGCGATGGTGAAGGTAAAGACGTGCTGGATGCCGCTGGTGGCCGCGATGTGCCCGGCGATGCTCGGCGCCACGCCGCCACCGAACACCTCGCCCGCGCCGATCACCAGCCCGGCCACCGAGGCGACCATGCCGACCGGCGCCGCCTCGGCCGCCACTGGCCCGGCGAGGATCGCCAGCGCGGAGAAGTTGAACAGCGCGGCGAAGAAGATCAGCCAGAACAGCGCCGTCAGGTTGTCGGCCCCGACCTGGGTGAAAAGATAGGTGAACACCGCCGCCAGCACGTAGGACAGTAGCGTCGCCAGCTTGCGGCCGATGAAGTCGGACACGGTCGGCATCGCAAACTGGCCGATCGCGCCCCCGAAGCCGATCGCCGAGGTGATCGCGCCCATCTGCTGCGTCGACAGGTGCAGGTAATCGGTCAGGTAGCTCGGCATCATCGCGCCCATCACGAAGATGCCGCCCATGGCGCAGATCAGGGTGAACATCGCCAGCGGCACGTTGCGATGCTGGAACAAGTCGGCGACGCCGGGACGGGCGATGCGGCCGCCGTCGGGCGTGTCGTGCGCGGGCTCGCGCACCAGGAAGAACATCACCGCCGCCATGATCAGGCCGGGCACGCCGACCAGCATGAACACCGCGCGCCAGCTGACTCCCAGCCCCAGCAGCTGGGTGGCGATGATCGGCCCGATGGCGTTGCCCATCAGCGAGATCATGCACTGGAAGATGCCGTTATTCATGCC
>JANWHA010000117.1 GCA_025450635.1 Croceibacterium sp.
CCGCCGACTCCCGGCCAGCCGGACAAGAAGCCGATGCCCATTCCGCTCAAGCTGGCGCTGTTCGACAGGAAAACCGGGAAACACCATGGTGAACAACTGGTTACGCTGAACAAAGCTCAACAAAGCTTCAGCTTTCCCGGTTTCGCCGAGCCGCCGGTGCTGTCGATCAACCGCGCGTTCTCGGCCCCTGTCGCGATCGAGCGCGAAGTGTCGAACGAGGATCTCGTGTTTCTCGCCGCCCACGACGACGATCCCTTCGCCCGCTACGAGGCGATGCAGGATCTCGTCGTCCGCCACCTGTGCGGGCTGTTGGGCGGCTCGCTCGACCAGGCCGGCCGCGACGCCGGGCGCGAGGCGATCGGCACGGCCTTTGCCGCCGTGCTCGGCGACAACGCGATCGACGACCTGATGCGCGGCGAGTTGCTGATCCTGCCCGGCGAGACCTACCTCTCGGAGCAGATGCTGGTTGCCGACCCGGCGGCGATCCGCGCCGAGCGCGAAGGGCTCAAGGCCTGGCTCGGGCAGAGGCTGGAAGGCGAATTCGTCGCGCTTCACGAGCGGGCGCGAGCCGTTCCCGGCGGCGCCTCGGCCGAAGCCAAGGGCGCGCGCAAGGTGAAAAGCCAGGCGCTGGTCTATCTCGCTGCCGCCGATCCCGATCGCGCCTCGAAGCTCGCCGCGGCGCAGTACGACACGGCGGACAACATGACCGACCGGCAGGGCGCCCTGATGGTGCTGACCAGCCTGCAGACGCCCGAACGCACCGCCAAGCTGCTCGACTTCTACGAGCGCTTCAAGGACAACGCGCTGGTTATCGACAAGTGGTTCGCGCTGCAGGCGAGCTCGCTCCACCCGAACGTGCTCGAGCAAGTCAAGGCGCTGGCCGAACATCCCGACTTCACGCTCAAGAACCCCAACCGAGTGCGCTCGCTGTACATGCCGTTCACCGGCACCGCGCAGGGGTTCCACGCGGCGAGCGGCGAGGGCTACCGGATGATCGCCGACCTCATCCTAGCGCTCGATCCGCTCAACCCGCAGACCGCTGCGCGCTTCGTGCCGCCGCTTGGGCGCTGGCGGCGAATCGAACCGGGCCGCTCGGCGCTGATGCGCAAGGAGCTCGAACGGATCGCCGCCGCGCCCAAGCTCTCGCGCGACACGTACGAGCAGGTCACCCGCAGCCTTGGCTGACGCCGTCGAAGTCATCCGTTCGGAGATCCTCGGCGCCATACCGCACGGGTTCCTCGGGCGGCGCGGAGGCGTGTCTCAAGGCATCGTCTCTGGGCTGAACGTCGGCCACGGCGCGGGCGACGAGGCGGAAGCGGTCGCCGAGAACCGGCGCCGGGCCGTTGGCGCGGTGCTGCCGGGCGCCGCGCTGGCGACGGTCTATCAGGTTCATTCGCCCGACGCGGTCACGGTGGTGCGGCCGTGGCCGCACGCAGACCGGCCCCGCGCCGACGCGATGGCGACCGACCGCCCTGGTGTCCTGCTCGGGATAGTCACGGCCGATTGCGCACCGGTCCTGCTGGCGGATGCCGAGGCCGGCGTCATCGGCGCAGCCCACGCCGGCTGGCGTGGCGCGCTGGGCGGCGTGCTAGAAGCGGTGGTGGTCGAAATGGCCGGACTCGGTGCCGAGCGCGGGCGGATAGTCGCCGCCATCGGACCCGCGATCGGCCTGTCGAGCTACGAAGTCGACGAGGCCTTTCGGAGCCATTTCGGCGATTCCGATGAGACCTTCTTCGCTCCCGGCCGCCCGGGCCATTGGCAATTCGACCTCGAAGGTTACGCCGCGGCGCGGCTGGAACGCGCCGGTGTCGACAAGGTCGAGCGCCTGGGTCTCGACACTTATGCCGATGCCGACCGCTTCTATTCCTACCGCCACGCGACCCATCGCGGCGAGCCGAATTACGGGCGGCAAATTTCCCTTATCGGTCTGCCGCTTTAGGGCGATCCACCGGCTAGCCACAAAGCTGCCAAAATGCCTGTTGGCAGGATGGGCAGCGTCGTCTATCAGCCCGCCAAGTCGCCGGCCCGGGGGCAAGTCCGGTCGCGCGGCGCATCGGATTTCTGGCCCCGCCCAAGATCTTGCGGGGCTGCAGGCAAGGCAGGATTATGGCGACTACGATTGGCACCGCGGATTCCGAGACGCTGGCCACCCAAAACGGCGTTCGCCGCAGAGATTTCATCAACATCGCAGCCGTCAGCTCCGCGGGAGTCGGAGCTCTCGCCACGCTGGTGCCGCTGGTCAGCCAGATGGCTCCATCGAAGGACGTGCTCGCCGAAAGCACCACCGAGGTCGACCTGTCGGCCATCAAGATGGGCCAGGGCATCAAGGCCGTGTTTCGCAAGCAGCCGCTGTTTGTCCGTTACCTGACGCCGAAGGAAATCGCCGAAGCCCAGGCCGTGCCTCTCTCGGAGCTGCGCGATCCTCAAACGCTCGACGAACGGACCAAGCCAGGCAAGCTCAACTGGCTGATCACGATGGGTGTCTGCACCCATCTCGGCTGCGTTCCGCTGGGGATCGGCGAGGGTGAACCGCGCGGCGAGTTCGGCGGATATTTCTGTCCCTGCCATGGATCGCAATACGATACCGCGGCGCGAATTCGCAAAGGCCCGGCGCCCAAGAACCTGGAAGTGCCGGATTACACTTTCGAAACCGATACCAAGATCCTGGTCGGCTGAGGCGAGAGAGAGAAACGATGAGCTTCCCCTGGGCCCGCCATTACGAACCCAAGGCGCCGTTCATGCGCTGGATGGACGAGAAGCTGCCGCTGCCGCGGCTCATCTTCAACGCGGTCGGCGCCGGCTATCCCGTTCCGCGCAACCTCAATTACTGGTGGAACTTCGGGGTGCTCGCGGGCTTCTGCCTGGGGCTGCAGATCGTCACCGGGGTGATCCTGGCGATGCACTATGCGCCCAACGCCACGGTCGCGTTCGATTCGACCGAGCACATCATGCGCGACGTCAACTGGGGGTGGTTGTTGCGCTACGCCCATTCGAACGGCGCCTCGGCCTTCTTCGTCGTGCTCTACATCCACATTTTCCGCGGCTTCTTCTACGGCTCCTACAAGCCTCCGCGGGAAATGGTCTGGCTGCTCGGGGTGACGATTTTCCTGCTCGCCATGGCGACCGCCTTCATGGGCTACGTGCTGCCGTGGGGTCAGATGAGCTTCTGGGGCGCCAAGGTCATTACCGGGCTGTTCAGCGCCATCCCGTTCGTGGGCGAGCCGCTGCAAATCTGGCTGCTCGGCGGCTATGCGCCGGACAACGCCGCGCTGAACCGCTTCTTCAGCTTGCACTTCCTCCTGCCGTTCGTGATCGCCGGCTTCGTGATCCTGCACATCTGGGCGCTGCACATTCCCGGCTCGTCGAATCCGACCGGGGTCGAGGTGAAGGACGAAAGCGACACCGTCCCGTTCCATCCCTACTACACCGCGAAGGACGGCTTCGGACTGGGCGTTTTCCTGATAGTCTACTGCCTGTTCGTGTTCTTCTTGCCGAACTACCTCGGGCACGCGGACAACTACATCCCGGCCAACCCGATCGCGACCCCGGCGGAGATCGTGCCCGAATGGTATTTCTGGCCCTACTACGCGATCCTGCGCTCGTTCACGGTCGCCCTGCATGTGCCGTTCACCAACGTCACCATCATCGACGCCAAGCTGCTCGGCGTGACGGCGATGTTCAGCTCGATCCTGCTGTGGTTCTTCCTGCCGTGGCTCGATCGCTCACCGGTCCGTTCGGGCCATTATCGCCCGGTGTTCCGCAAATACTTCTGGCTGCTGGTGATCGATCTGCTGGTGCTCGGCTATTGCGGCGGCAAGCCGGCCGAAGAGCCGTTCGTGATGATCGCCCAGATCGCTTCGGCCTATTACTTCCTGCACTTCCTGGTGATCCTGCCGCTGGTCTCGGCATTCGAGCGGCCCGAGCCGCTGCCCTTCTCGATCACCGAAGCAGTGCTGGGCTCCGACAAGAAGGCGGTGCTCGGTGAAAATACCTCGCCGGCGACGTAAGCGAACGGATTTAGGGGAAAGATAGCAGATCATGGTCCGTATCATCGGCTTCTTCGTCGGGCTCTTCTTCGCCGTGATGGCCCTGTGGGCGTTCGGCACCGGGCTCTACAACCAGATCACCTCCCCCCCGGAGAAGACCGCGGCGAGCGTGTTCCACCGCCAGCCGCGCGAACTGCGCTTGTCGAGCGACGGATGGCTCGGCGACTGGCGTGGCCAGGATAACGAGCAGCTCCAGCGCGGCTTCCAGGTGTACAAGGAAGTCTGCTCGGCCTGTCACTCGCTGAACCACGTCGCGTTCCGCGACCTGACCGAGATTGGCTACAGCCAGGCCGAAGTGAAGGCGATTGCCGCCGGCTTCATGGTGCCAGGCGTCGATCCGACCACCGGCGAGGCGAATTTGCGGCCGGGCACGCCGACCGACTATTTCCCCAAGCCGTTCGCCAACGACATCGCGGCGCGAGCGGCCAATCACAACGCGATTCCGCCGGACCTGTCGCTGATCACCAAGGCGCGCGATGGTGGTGCGGCGTACGTCTATTCGCTGATCACCGGCTTCCAGCCGATCCCGCCGGAGCTCAAGAAGCAGTTCCCGGACTTCGACACGCCGCCAGGCCTGTACTTCAACCCCTACTTCGCCAACCTCAATCTGGCGATGCCGCCGCCGCTGCGCAGCAATGGCCAGGTTGAATACAAGGACGGCACCAACCCGACCGTCGACCAGATGGCCAAGGACGTGGCCGCGTTCCTCGTGTGGACCGCCGAGCCCTCGCTCGGCAAACGCCACCAGACGGGCTTCGTCGTGCTCGGCTTCCTGCTTTTCGCCACCGTGCTCGCCTACCTCGCCAAGAAGCAGGTATGGGCCGAGAACAAGCAGGAGTTTGCGGTGGAAGAATCGCCCCGGCGCAAGGCGGCTTGATCGACCTGCGCTCTTCGGCAGGAGCGCAGGATCGATGACGCCAGCCGAGATCAGGGCGCTGGTGCGCACGGTGCCGGACTTCCCGGCGCCCGGCATCCAGTTCCGCGACATCACCACGCTGATCTCGCATCCCGAGGGCTTCGCGGCGACGATCGATTATCTCGTGGAAGCCGCGCGGCCGGCGCAGCCGTCGGCCGTCGCCGGGATAGAGGCGCGCGGTTTCCTGTTCGGCGCCGCGATTGCCGCCCGTCTTGGCCTTGGCTTCATTCCTCTGCGCAAGGCGGGCAAGCTGCCGGTGGCCACCATCGGCGTCGACTACGCGCTCGAGTACGGCCAGGCGAGGCTTGAGCTCGATCCGACGCTGGTCGTCAACAACGAGCCGGTCCTGTTGGTGGACGATCTGCTCGCCACCGGCGGCACGGCGCTGGCGGGCGCGCAGCTGCTGCGCGAGGCGGGCGCGCGCGTCGATCAGGCGCTGTTCGTGATTGATTTGCCCGAGCTCGGCGGAGGCCGGAAGCTGCGCCAGGCGGGCATCGAACCCTGGGCTCTGATCGCCTTCGACGGCCACTGACGGCGCTTGACGTCGCGCCGGGCTTAGTGGCAAGCGGCGCTCCCCAAGCGGGTATAGCATAGTGGTAATGCACTAGCCTTCCAAGCTAGCTAGGCGGGTTCGATTCCCGCTACCCGCTCCAGTCGCGATTCCTGACGGTTCGGAACGGACCCCTGAACCTCCCGTTGCCATCTTGTAGCAGCGGAAGGAGCGAAGCATGGAACAGGTAGGCGCCAAGCGTTGGGTGATCCCCGAGGGTTACATCCCGCCTTCGAGTTCGTTCGACAGCCGCGCGCTCCTGTCGCATGAGGCGGCGTGCATCCTCAACGCGGGCGACGACGACGCCCACATCGCGATCACCTTGTTCTTCACCGACCGCGAGCCGGTGGGGCCTTACAAGGTCACGGTCGCCGCCCGGCGAACCTTGCACTTGCGGTTCAACGACCTCTACGATCCCGAGCCCGTCCCGCTCGGCACCGACTACGCCTCGGTGATCGAATCCGACGTGCCGATCATTGTCCAGCACACGCGGCTCGACTCGCGCAAGGCCGAGCTCGCGCTGCTGTCGACGATGGCTTTTCCCGCCGGCTGACCAACAGCCGCTTGCAACTGCCGGACGATCCGCCAAAGATGCCTCCTGTTTCGGGAGGGTAAATCGTGAAAAGCAGAGACGACGGAGCGACGGCGGGACCGCAGCTGGGCCGGCGCCAATTCCTGGGTGCGGCGACGATCGGCGCAGGCGTGGCCGCGACCGGCCTGAGCGGACCGGCGGCCGCCTACGAGGGGCCCTCGCCGCAAGTCGATTTCCCGGCCGACCCGCGCACTTTCGGCGGCGGCCCGCCGAGCACGAACAATCGCGCCGAAATCGACCTGTTCGACTGCGAGGTCGAAGGCCATCTGCCCGACCTCGACGGCTGCTTCTACCGGGTCGGCCCCGATCCGCAGTATCCCAAGCCGGCGAAATTCTCGGGCGACATCCCGTTCGACGGCGAAGGCCACGTGTCGATGTTCCGCATCAAGGACGGCCACGTCGATTACCGTACCCGCTACGCCCGCACCCAGCGGTGGAAGGCGCAGCACGCAGCGCGACGGAGCCTGTTCGGGATGTACCGCAACCCGATGACCGACGATCCGAGCGTCAAGGGCCTCAGCCGCGGCACCGCCAACACCCAGCTGTTCGTGCACCACCAGAAGCTGCTGGTGTTCAAGGAGGACAGCCCGCCAGTCTACATGGATCCATGGACGCTCGAGACGAGGGACGATTACTACACCTTCGGCGGCAAGCTCGGCAGCCAGACGCACACGGCGCACCCGAAGATCGATCCGCTGACCGGCGAGTACGTCAGCTTCGGCTACGAGGCGACCGGGCTCGCCAGCAAGGACGTGCACGTGTTCACCGCCGACAAGAACGGCAACGTCACCTGGGGCGTGACCGTGCAGGCGCCGTACGCCGCGATGATGCACGACTTCGCGGTGACCCAGAAGCACGTGATCCTGATGGTCACGCAGATGGCCGCCAACCTGCCGCAGATGCAGGCCGGCGGCGTCCACTTCGCCTACGATTCGACGCTGCCGGTCTACATCGGCGTGCTGCGCCGCGGCGGCGACGGCAAGGATGTGCGCTGGTTCAAGGGCGCCAACCTGTTCTGCACCCACGTGATGGGCGCGTGGTGCGATGGCGACCGCATCACGCTCGACATGGACGGTGGCGAAGGCAACCAGTTTCCGTTCTTCCCGAGCGTGCGCGAGCCGTTCGACCCGGTGAAGGCGCAAGGCCGCATCCGCCGCTTCACCATCGACCTGACGCGCAAGAGCAACGACACCTACCAGGTCGAGACGCTCTATCCGGAGGTCACCGGCGTGCTGTCGCGGCAGGACGACCGCTTCCATACGCTGCCCTACCGCTGGGGCTTCCTCAGCGCCGGGCGAAGCTGGGCGATCTTCGACCACGCCAACAAGACCTCGCAGTTGGTCACGGTGCCCGATTATGCGCTGTCGGAGATGACTTTCGTGCCGCGCAAGCACGACGCGCCGGAGGGCGATGGTTACCTGATCGGCATCGGCAGCTCGATGAAGGAGGCGGGCCGCTCGGACCTGATCCTGGTCGATGTGAAGGACATCGCCGCCGGCCCGGTGGCGCGGGTAAAGATGCCCTTCAAGGTCGTTGGCCAGGTCCACGGCTTCTGGGCCGACGCCCGCCAGCTTCCCGCCGTCTGAGTGTGAGCATGCGCCGGTTCCGATCCTCCCCGGGACGGGGAGGTGGCGCCCGCCACGGGCGGGTGACGGAGGGGGTTATCCTCGTGGCGCGGCGCTTGCGGCGAGCCCCCTCCACCGTCCTTCGGACCGTTCCCCTCCCCGTCCCGGGGAGGATTTTGGCCCGCGCGCTGGCGGTCGTCTCCGCGCTCCTCCTGACCGCCGCCGGCCAAGCCCCTTCGGCCGATTGGGCGATGGTCGGGCGCACGCTGGACGAACAGCACTTCAGTCCGCTCACGCAGATCAACGACAAGAACATCGGGCGGCTCGGCCTCGCGTGGTACGCCGACATACAGACCGAGCGCGGGATGGAAGGCAGCCCGCTCGAGATCGGCGGCGTGCTCTACAACGTGCAGCCGTGGAACATCGTCACCGCTTACGACGCGACCAACGGCAAGGTGCTGTGGCGCTACGATCCGCAAGTGCCGACTCGTTTCGGCCGGCTGGCGTGTTGCGACATCGTCTCGCGCGGGCTCGCGGCCTACGACGGCAAGATCTACGTCGCCACGCTCGACGGCCGCCTGATTGCGCTCGATGCCAGGAGCGGCAGGCCGGTGTGGTCGGTGCTGACGGTCGACAACTCGAAGAACTACACGATCACCGGCGCGCCGCGGGTCTATGCCGGCAAGGTGTTGATCGGCAACGGCGGCGCCGAGATGGGCGTGCGCGGCTACGTCACCGCCTACGACGCCGAGACCGGCAAGCAGGACTGGCGCTTCTACACGGTGCCCGGAGATCCGGCGAAAATGCCCGAAGGCGCGGCCTCCGACAGCGTCATGGCCAAAGCGGCGAAGACCTGGACCGGGCAATGGTGGAAGGCCGGCGGCGGCGGCACGGTGTGGGATAGCCTGGCCTACGATCCGAAGCTGCGCCTCGTGTACATCGGCGTCGGCAACGGCTCGCCGTGGGCCCAGCACTGGCGCAGCCCGGGCGGCGGCGACAATCTGTTCCTCGCCTCGATCGTCGCGCTCAATGTCGATACCGGCCATTACGTCTGGCATTATCAGACGACGCCCGGCGAGGAGTGGGACTACACCGCCACCCAGCAGATGATCTTCGCGGACCTGAAGATCGATGGGCGCATGCGCCAGGTGATAATGCAGGCGCCCAAGAACGGGTTCTTCTACGTTCTCGACCGCAGGACCGGACAGCTTCTGAGCGCCAAGACGACGGTGCCGATCAACTGGGCGAGCGGGATCGACATGAAGACCGGCCGGCCGATCGAGAATCCCGCGGTGCGCTACGGCAAGGTGCCGGCGATGGTCTCGCCCGGCGCGGGCGGGGCGCACAATTTCAACCCAATGGCCTACAGTCCGCTGACCCACCTGGTCTATCTTCCGGTCAGCGAGACCTACATGGGCTATGCCGCCGCCGACAGCTTCGACCCCGCGCATCCCGGCCTCGGCACCAGCTTCTCCGGCTACGACGCGGAGCGGAAGAAGATCTCCGAATACGCCGACGCGCATTCGCGCGGCTGGCTTTCGGCGCGCGATCCGGTGACGCAGACAGAAATCTGGCGCACCCCCGATGAGCAGAAAGGCAGCGGCGGCGTGCTCGTCACGGCCGGTAACCTCGTGTTCCAGGGCAACATCGCCACCACCTTCGCTGCCTACCGCGCCGACACCGGGCAGAAGGTCTGGCAGATGCCGGTGCAGCAAGTGCCGATCGCCGCGCCGATCACGTACATGGTCGATGGCGTGCAATACATCGCCGTCAACGCCGGCTGGGGCGGCGGCCTCGCCCATGTCGAGCGCTCCAACTACACCAAACTGTTCATCGGCAAACCGCGCCTGCTGGTCTTCAAGCTCGGCGGCACGGCCACGCTGCCGCCGATGCCCAAGGAATCGGTCGAGGTGCCCGAGCTGGCGCCGCCGCCGAAGGTGGCCGCGAGCGCCGACGTCGTGGCCAAGGGCGAGCAACTCTACGGCCAGAACTGCGCGCTATGCCACGGCGTCGAAGCGCGCGGCGGGGTCAAGGACTTGCGCCACATGTCGCCGCAGACCCACGCCGATTTTCTCGCCATCGTTCTCGGCGGCAGGCGCGCCGCGAACGGCATGGCCAGCTTCGCCGACGTGCTGAGCAAGGACCAGGCCGAGGCAATCCACCAGTACCTGGTTGCGCGGGCCAACGAGGATTGGGACAACCCAAAGTAGTTGACCGAACAATCGTTTCGCGCGAAACGATTGCGCCCGCCGGGGTCCTCCCCGGCCGAGCCGTGGGAGAGCGTTCAGCGCAAGCTGGGCCGCCGAAGGAGCAACCGCCCCGGAATCTCTCAGGCCAAAGGACCGCGGGGTCGGTAAAGCGGGCACTCTGGAAAGCGCTCCTGCGCAGGCAGGAGCCACCGAAGGTGTACGCGGGCAGATGTCCGCCAGGCTCTCAGGTTTCCCGACAGAGGGGGTGATGGTGAACAAGGCCCACATCCGGGCATTGCCATCGTGTCGGGGAAGCAGATGAGCGAAGAGCCCGAACCGGACGCCCCAAGAACCTTGCCGCTGGACGCCTGGCATCGCGCGCATGGCGCGAGGATGGTGCCGTTCGCCGGCTACGAGATGCCGCTGCAATACGAAGGCATCATTGCCGAGCACGAATGGACCCGTACCCACGCCGGGCTGTTCGACGTCAGCCACATGGGCCAGCTCATCGTCACCGGCGACGGGGCGACCGAAGCGCTCGAGGCGCTGCTGCCCGCCGATGTGTCGTCGCTCAGGCCCGGCCGCATCCGTTATTCGCTGTTGCTCGCCGAAAATGGCGGGATTCTCGACGACCTGATGGTGTCGAATGCCACGCGCGAAGGCGGGCCGTCGGCTTATTACCTCGTGGTCAATGGCGCGACCAAGTGGGACGACATCGCCCATCTGCGCGAGCACCTGCCAGACGAGATCACGCTCACCCATCTCGAAGACCGTGCGCTGCTGGCGCTGCAGGGGCCGGAAGCAGCGCACGCCCTCGAACGGGTCATGCGCGGGGTCACCGGCGGCCTCGGTTTCATGCAGGCGACGGAATACGATTTCGGCGAGCTGCACCTCGGCATCGCTCGCTCCGGCTACACCGGCGAGGACGGATTCGAGATCTCCGTCGCGGCCGGGCAAGCCGAGCAGCTCGCCGGCCGCCTGTGCGCCGAGATCGAGGTCAAGCCGGCCGGCCTCGGCGCACGCGACTCGCTGCGGCTCGAAGCGGGGTTGCCGCTTTACGGCCACGACCTTTCGCCCGAGACCGATCCGGTCAGCGCGGGGCTGGAATTCGCTATCAGCAAGGCACGCCGCGAGTCGGCCGGCTTCCCCGGCGCTCAACGCATCCTCGAGCTTCTCGCGAACGGTGCTCCCACCCGTCGGGTCGGCCTGGCGCTCGAAGGACGCATGGCCGCGCGCGAGGGCGCACCCGTGTTCGCGGGCGATACCCAAGTCGGCCGCGTCACCTCCGGCGGCTTCTCGCCCACCCTCGGCGACGCCATCGCGATGGCTTACGTCGATGCTAGACATGCCGCGGACGGCACCGCGCTCGAAACCGAAGTGCGCGGCAAGCGCCTGCCGGCGCGCGTCGTGCCGATGCCGTTCGTCCCTCATCGCTATCACCGCAAAGGAGCTGCCTAGATGCCGCGTTACTTCACCGAGGATCACGAATGGATCGAGGTCGACGGCGACACCGCCACGATCGGCATCACCGATTACGCGCAGGGCCAGCTGGGCGACATCGTCTTCGTCGAGGTCCCGGCCGTGGGCACCCAGCTCGCCAAAGGCAAGGAAGCGGCGGTGGTCGAAAGCGTGAAGGCGGCGAGCGATGTCTTCGCGCCGGTCAGCGGCACGGTAAGCGAGGGGAACGCGGCGCTCGAGGATGAACCCGCGCTCGTCAACAGCGCGCCCGAAGGTGACGGCTGGTTCTTCAAGCTGACCATTACCGATGCTGGCGAGCTCGACGGCCTGATGGATGAGGCGAAGTACAAGGCCTTCGTCGCAAGCCTGTAAGGAACTTCGATGCGCTACCTCCCCCTGACCGACGCTGACCGTTCGGCAATGCTGGACGTGATCGGCGCGAAGTCGATCGACGAGCTGTTCGCCGACGTTTCCCGCGAGTCCTACCTCACCGGTCCGATCGAAGGCCTGCCACCGCACGCCAGCGAGATGGCGGTCGAGCGCTATATGGCGGCGCTCGCGGCGCAGAACCTGTCGGCCGGCGAGGCGCCGTTCTTTCTCGGGGCGGGGGCCTATCGCCACCATGTCCCGGCGAGCGTCGACCACCTGATCCAGCGCGGCGAGTTCCTCACCAGCTACACGCCGTACCAGCCCGAGATCGCCCAGGGCACGCTGCAGATGCTGTTCGAGTTCCAGACCCAGGTCGCGCGGCTGTTCGGCTGCGCCGTGGCCAACGCCTCGATGTACGACGGCTCGACGGCCTGCTGGGAAGCGATCGCGATGGCCGGGCGGGTGACGAAACGCGGCAAGGCGCTGCTGTCGAGCGGCTTGCACCCGCATTACGTCTCGACAGCGAAGACGATGGCGCGGTTCAATGGCGACATCGTCGAATACACCGAGCCGACGCTGACGGCCGACACCGACTTCACCGCACTGTCTGGAGCGGTCGATGGCGAGACCGGCTGCGTCGTCGTGCAGTACCCGGACATCCTCGGCCGCATCGGCGACATGACGCAGCTCGCCGAGGCCTGCCACGCGGCGGGCGCATTGCTGGTGGCCGTGGTGACGGAGCCGGTCGCGCTCGGCGCGCTCAAGTCGCCCGGCGAGATGGGCGCGGACATCGTCGTCGGCGAAGGGCAGGCGCTCGGCGTCGGGTTGCAATTCGGCGGGCCGTACCTCGGCCTGTTCGCCATCCGCGACCCCAAGCACGTCCGCCAGATGCCCGGACGGCTGTGCGGCGAGACGGTCGATGCCGAGGGCAAGCGCGGCTTCGTCCTCACCCTGTCGACCCGCGAGCAGCACATCCGCCGCGAGAAGGCCACGAGCAACATCTGCACCAACTCCGGCCTGTGCGCGCTGGCGTTCTCGATCCACCTGACCCTGCTCGGCGAGAAGGGCCTGCGCGCGCTGGCGGCGGAGAACCATCGCCTCGCGTGCCGGGCAGCCGACCGGTTGGCGAAGGTGCCGGGTGTCGAGGTGCTCAACGAGAGCTTCTTCAACGAATTCACTATCACGGTGCCCGTCGAATCGCGGCCACTCGTGCGTGACCTGGCCGACAAGGGCGTGCTCGCCGGAGTATCGCTCGGACGGCTGTATCCCGATGGCGACCGGCGCGAGAACGGCATCATCATGGCCGTGACGGAGACCGTGACGAGCGAGGATATTGAAGCCTTGGCCTCGGCGCTCGAGGAGGCCCTGGCATGAACGCCCCCAACTCCAGCGGGTGGAAGCCCGGCACGCCTGAGGCGCCCGAGGGCGCTAGCGGCATCGAGACCGTCACCGGCAACCGCGGGCTGATGCTCGAAGAGCCGCTGATCTTTGAGATCGGTGGGTCCGACACCTGCGGTGTGGACCTGCCCGAGCCCTCCCGCGACACCAATCGTCTCGGCGGTCTCGCGCGCTCGGAGCCGTTGGGCCTGCCCGGCCTCTCCGAGCCGGAAACGGTGCGCCATTATACCCGCCTCAGCCGGCAGAACTACGCGATCGACTGCGGCATTTTTCCGCTCGGCAGCTGCACGATGAAGCACAACCCACGCCTCAACGAGAAGGTGGCGCGGATGCCGGGGTTCGCCGACCTCCACCCGCTCCAACCCGAATCGACGGTGCAGGGAGCGCTCGGCGTGATCGACGAGTTGGCGCACTGGCTGATTACCCTCACCGGCATGCATTCGGTGGCGATGAGTCCCAAGGCCGGCGCCCACGGCGAGCTGTGCGGCATCCTCTGCATCCGCGCGGCGCTCGAAGCGCGCGGCGATGCTCGCTCGGTGATCCTTGTCCCGGAAAGCGCCCACGGGACCAATCCCGCCACCGCCGCCTTTGCCGGCTATGCGGTCGAGAACATTCCCGCGACCGCCGAGGGCCGGGTCGACCTCCCGGCGCTCAAGGCACGACTGGGGCCCGACGTCGCGGCACTCATGATCACCAACCCCAACACCTGCGGGCTGTTCGAGCGCGAGATGAAGGCCATCTCCGACGCGGTCCATGCGGCGGGCGCGTTGGTCTATTGCGACGGGGCCAACTTCAACGCCATCGTCGGGCGGGTGCGGCCGGGCGATCTCGGCGTCGACGCCATGCACATCAACCTTCACAAGACCTTCTCGACCCCGCACGGCGGAGGTGGGCCGGGCTCGGGGCCGGTGGTGCTGAGCGAGGCCTTGGCGCCGTTCGCGCCGCTGCCGTTCGTCCGCGCCGTGGAGGGCGGCTTCGAGCTGATCGAGGAAGAGGACGGCGTCGCCGCCGCGCCGCAAAGCTTCGGGCGCATGACCGCATTCCACGGCCAGATGGGCATGTTCACCCGCGCGCTGGCGTACATCCTCAGCCATGGCATCGATGGCTTGCGGCAGGTCTCGGGCGATGCCGTGCTCAACGCCAACTACCTGCTGCGCAGCCTCGACGACGTGCTCGACGCGCCTTTCGGGGGCACGGGCCCGTGCATGCACGAGGCATTGTTCTCTGACGAAGGCTTCGCTGACGGTGTCGCCACGCTCGACGTCGCCAAGGCGCTGATCGACGAGGGCTTCCACCCGATGACGATGTACTTCCCGCTGGTGGTCCACGGCGCGATGCTGGTCGAGCCGACGGAGTGCGAAAGCAAGGCGACGCTCGACCAGTTCATCCTGGCGCTGCGCTCGATCGCCGAGCGGGCCAAGGCGGGCGACCAGAGCCTGCACCAGGCGCCGCGACTGGCGCCAAGGCGGCGGCTGGATGAGACGCTGGCGGCAAGGCAGCCGGTGCTGACGTACGAAGGGTGACAATCCCTCCCCCGGCCCCTCCCGCAAGCGGGAGGGGAGAAAGCGGTGAATGTCCCCCTCCCGCTTGCGGGAGGGGTTAGGGGAGGGTTCTAGAGCTTCGCCGTCAGCTCCGGCACGATCTGGAACAGGTCGCCGACGAGGCCGATGTCGGCGATCTGGAAGATCGGCGCGTCGCCGTCCTTGTTGATCGCGACGATGGTCTTCGATTCCTTCATGCCGGCGAGGTGCTGGATCGCGCCGGAGATGCCGATGGCGATGTAGAGTTCGGGGGCGACGATCTTGCCGGTCTGGCCGACCTGGTAGTCGTTCGGTACGTAGCCCGCGTCGACCGCCGCGCGGCTGGCGCCGATGCCGGCGCCGAGCTTGTCGGCCAGCGGCACGATCAGCTGCTCGAACGTCGCCGCGTCCTTAAGCGCGCGGCCACCGGAGACGATGACCTTGGCGCTGGTCAGCTCGGGCCGCTCGCTGGTCTGAGTTTCGCAACCGACGAAGCTGGAGAGGCTGGCGTCGCCTTTGCCGGACACCTCCTCGATAGGTGGGGTACCGCCCTCGATGGGTGCTTTCTCGAATGAAGTCCCGCGCACGGTGATCACCAGCTTGGCATCGGAGCTCTCGACCGTGGCGATCGCGTTGCCGGCATAGATCGGCCGCTTGAAAGTGCGCTCGCCATCGATGGCGATGATGTCGGACACCTGCATCACGTCGAGCAGCGCCGCGACGCGCGGGGCGACGTTCTTGCCGTTCGAGGTCGCGTTGCACAGCAGCGCCTCGTAATCCGCCATCAGCGGCACGATCAGGTCGGCGATGTTCTCGGCCAGCATGTGCGCGTAGGCGGCGTCGGAGGCGAGCAGCACTTTGTCGACGCCGGCGATTTTCGCCGTGGCCTCGGCCGCCTGCTTCGCCTCGACGCCTTCGCCCGCGACCAGCGCATGCACGCTGCCGAGCTTGCCGGCGGCGGTGACGGTGGCGAGCGAGGCATCCTTCACCTGGCCGCCTTCGTGTTCGATCAGAACCAGAGTTTTCATTCCAACCTCAATTCCGTCCGTGCTGAGCTTGTCGAAGCACCGTTCTTTTCTTCTCCCGCCGCGCTCGAAGTGCAGAGCGGCCCTTCGACAAGCTCAGGGCGGACGGGACAGGTTACGCGACGCCGAGTGCCTTCAACTTGCTGACCAGCTCGTCGACCGAGCCGACCTTCACCCCCGCCTGGCGCACAGGCGGTTCGCTTACGTTGGTGACCTTCAGCCGCGGCGCGGTGTCGACGCCGTAATCGGCCGGCGCCTTCACCGTGAGCAGCTTCGACTTGGCCTTCATGATGTTCGGCAGCGAGGCATAGCGCGGCTCGTTGAGGCGCAAGTCGGTCGTCACCACCGCCGGCAGCTTGAGCGACACGGTTTCCAGCCCGCCATCCACCTCGCGGGTCACGTTGACGCTGTCGCCACTCACTTCGACCTTGCTGGCGAACGTCCCCTGCGGCCGTCCCCACAGCGCGGCGAGCATTTGACCGGTCTGGTTCGAATCGTCGTCGATCGCCTGCTTGCCCATCAGCACCATGCCGGGTTGCTCCTCGTCGACGATCGCCTTGAGGATTTTCGCGACCGCCAGCGGTTCCACTTCATCGTCGGTCTGCACCAGGATCGCCCGGTCGGCGCCCATCGCCAGCGCGGTGCGCAGCGTTTCCTGCGCCTTGACTGGGCCGATGCTGACGGCGACGATCTCGGCGGCCGCGCCCTTTTCCTTGAGGCGAATCGCCTCCTCGACGGCGATCTCGTCGAACGGGTTCATGCTCATCTTGACATTGGCGAGATCGACCCCGCTGCCGTCGGGCTTGACCCGCGGGCGCACGTTGTAATCGATCACCCGCTTCACGGGCACGAGGATCTTCATTCGTCGCTCCTTCTATTCCAGCTCGAGGATCACCTGGTCGACCGCCAGGCTGTCCCCCTGCGCGGCGCGGAGGGCCTTGACCGTGCCGGCTTTTTGCGCGCGCAGGATGTTTTCCATCTTCATCGCCTCGACCGTCGCGAGCGGCTGGCCGGGCACGACCTTGTCGCCTTGGCCTACTTGCAGTGAAACCAGCAAGCCTGGCATCGGGCAGATGAGGAATTTCGACAGGTCGGGTGGGACCTTCTCGATCATGTGCCGCGCGAGCGGCGCGATCTTCGCCGGCAGCGCAAGCGCGCGGTGGGTGGCGCCGTGGGTGGTGATGCGCCAATGCACGCCGTCCTTGCGCACGATCAGCCCGAGCTTGGCGTTGCCCGCGGTGGCTGAGGCTTTCGCCCGGCCCGGCTGCCAGTCGCAATGGCCCTCGACGCGGTGGCCGTCGGCCATCGCGTAACCCTCGCCGAGCGTGACGGCGAACGCCTGCCCGTCCATCCTGACCGCCCAGTCGACCATGTTCGGTGGCGCTCCGTTGAGCTTGCCGGTGGTGCGCGCGGCGCGGGCGCGCGCGGTGCATTCGATGCCCGCGGCCACGGCGGCGATGGCGCGCAGCGTTTCCTCGCTCGCGGCCGCGCCGTGGAAGCCCTCGGGCCATTCCTCGGCGATGAAGCCGGTGGTCAGGTCGCCCGCGAGGAAGCGCGGGTGCTGCATGATCGCGCTGAGGAAATCGACGTTGTGGCCGAGGCCCTCGATGCGGAACGCGTCGAGCGCTTCGACTTGCAGCGCGGCGGCCTCGTCGCGGGTGGGCGCCCAGGTGATCAGCTTGGCGATCATCGGGTCGTAGAACATGCTGACTTCGCCGCCTTCGGCGACGCCGTCGTCCAATCGCACGTATGCGCCTTTAGCCCTCTCCCCTTGCGGGAGAGGGTTGGGAGAGGGGTCCGCCGCGCCAGCGGCGGCCAAGACGTCGGCTGGCGCCGCCGACCCCTCTCCCTCCGCCCCTGACGGGGCTCCTCCCTCTCCCGCAATGGGAGAGGGGAAAGGAGCCTGATGAAGCTTTGCCGCTGGCGGATCGTACCGCACCAGCCGTCCGGTGCTCGGCAGGAAGCCGCGGTAGGGGTCCTCGGCATAGACCCGTATCTCGATCGCCCAGCCGTCGATGCCGATGTCGCCCTGCGAAAACGCCAGCTTCTCGCCCGCGGCCACGCGGATCATCTGTTCGACCAGGTCGATGCCGGTGATCGCTTCGGTCACCGGATGCTCGACCTGCAGGCGGGTGTTCATTTCGAGGAAGTAGAAGCTCTCGCCGCTCGGGTCCGCGCCCGAAACGATCAGCTCGACCGTGCCGGCGCTGTAGTACCCGACCGCCTGCGCCAGCGCGACGCACTGCTCGCCCATCGCCTCGCGCATCTTGGGCGTGACGAACGGCGAAGGCGCTTCCTCGACCACCTTCTGGTGCCGCCGCTGGATGCTGCACTCGCGCTCGTTCAGGTAAAGGACGGTGCCGTGCTTGTCGCCGAGCAGCTGGATCTCGATGTGGCGCGGATCCTCGATGAACTTCTCGATGAACACGCGGTCGTCGCCGAACGAGTTCAGCCCCTCGCGCTTGGTGGCCTCGAAGCCCTCGCGCACGTCCCGCTCGGACCACGCCAGCCGCATGCCCTTGCCGCCGCCGCCGGCGCTGGCCTTCATCATCACCGGATAGCCGATTTCGCCGGCGATCTTCACCGCGTGCTCGGTATCGGCGATCTCGCCGAGGAAGCCGGGGACGACGTTGACCCCCGCCGCCTGCGCCAGCTTCTTGCTCGCGATCTTGTCGCCCATCGCCGCGATGGCGCTCGCGGGCGGGCCGATGAAAGCGATCCCTTCCGCCTCCAGCGCCTCGACGAAGCTCGCCCGCTCGGACAGGAAGCCGTAGCCCGGATGCACCGCCTCGGCCCCGGTTTGCTTGCAAGCGGCGATGATCTTTTCGGGCACGAGATAGCTCTCGGCCGCCGGCGCCGGGCCGATGTTGACCGCCTCGTCGGCCAGCCGCACGAACGGCGCGCGCGCATCGGCATCCGAATAGACCGCCACCGTGGCGATCCCCATCCACCGCGCGGTGCGGATGACGCGGCAGGCGATCTCCCCGCGGTTGGCGATGAGGATTTTGGAGAACATCAATGCGATCCCAAAATGCTCTGCCACCACGGATAAATGAACGTTTCTACAGTCACACTGACCTTTTCGGCCTTCGTCGGATCACCAGCGACGGTCATATGGTGCCCGCGCGTTTTGGTAGGCTTCCACCACCACTCCCCACTGGCATCAGGATTGCTGCCTGCAGTGTGAGAAAGTGCATCGTTTAAGGCCGACAAGGATGGGGCAATCTGAGGGGTAACGGCCACCGTGCAGATGTAAGCTCGGCCCGGCGAAACCTCTCCCCTGACGAGTTCAACATCGGACGACGCCCAGTAATCGACCGAGTTTGGTTGTTTGGGGTTAGCGAGCTGGCGCAAGGTTATCTGCCAGCCGGAGGCGCGGAGGCCTGCCTCAAACCGAGTACGATCATCCGCTCGATCAAAGCACTCTTGCTGCACGAAATGGGCCAAACGAGCGGCGTTCGCATTGGTATCCTTGGTCGATAATGCCGGGACGGCCGTTGCTGGCGCTTCGGACGAGCAGGCGTTGCAGGCCACTGCACCAACTAGGGCAAATGCGACGGCGCCAACCTTCACTCCGCCGCCTCCGCCCGCGCGCAGGCCCGCATCGGCTCCTCGCCGCGCAATGCGGTCAGCCCGAGCTTGGCGAACAGCGCGGCGTCCTCGTCATCCCCCGCATTAGGCGCGGTGAGCAGCTTGTCGCCGGTGAAGATCGAGTTCGCTCCGGCCATGAAGCACAGCGCCTGGGTCGCCTCGGACATGCTCTCGCGCCCGGCGGAGAGGCGGACCATGCTCAGCGGCATGGTGATCCGCGCCGCCGCCACCGTGCGGACGAACTCGATGTCGTCGATCCTGGCCAGCGGCGTGTCGGCCAGCATGTCGCCGAGCACCGTCCCCTTGACCGGCACCAACGCGTTGACCGGCACGCTTTCGGGATGGCGCTCGAGCGTCGCCAGCGTGTGGATGAAGCCGACGCGGTCCTCGCGCGTCTCGCCCATGCCGACGATCCCGCCCGAGCAGACGTTGATCCCCGCCGCGCGGACGTTGTCGAGCGTTTCCAGCCGATCCTCATAGCGGCGCGTGGTGATGACCCGCTCGTAGTACTCGGGGCCGGTGTCGATGTTGTGGTTGTAGTAATCGAGCCCGGCCTCGGCGAGCTGTTCGGCCTGCGCCGGGGTCAGCATGCCGAGCGTCATGCAGGTCTCGAGCCCCATGGCGCGCACGCCTTTCACGATCTCGACGATCGCCGGCATGTCGCGATCCTTGGGGTTGCGCCAGGCGGCGCCCATGCAGAAGCGCTGGCTGCCGTTATCCTTCGCCTGCGCCGCCGATTGCAGCACGGCGCGCACGTCCATCAGCTTGGTCGCCTCGACGCCGCTGTCGGCGTGGGCGCTCTGCGAGCAGTAGCCGCAATCCTCCGGGCAGCCGCCGGTCTTGATCGAGAGCAGCGTGCACAACTGCACTTCACCCGCCGCATGGTGCGCGCGATGAACCTCGGCCGCGCGGAACACGAGCTCGGTGAAGGGGAGGGCGAAGAGCGCGGCGATTTCTTCGCGCGTCCAGTCGGTGCGGATCATGCGGTCTTCCTAGCTAGATAGACGCCGAGCGCCATCACCGCGATGCCGATGGCGCGGCGGACCGTCAGCGACGACCGGATCGCGCCCCACAGCCCGTAATGATCGATCGCCGCGGCGGCGACGAGCTGGCCGAGCAGCACGAAGAAGATCGCGTTGCCGACCCCAATCCGCGGGGCCGCCCAGGTCACCGTCAGGACGTAGAACAGCACGAGCAGCGCACCGGCGTAGCGCCATGCAGGTACCGCCGTGAACTGCGCCGCATGCGGGACGCCGGTGAACAGCAGGCACAAGCAGGCGGCGACGAGGCCGACCGCGAACAGCGTCGCCGAAGCTGCGGCCGGATTCTGCAATGATTGCCCCACCCCGGCGTTGAAGGCCGCCATCACGGGAATCCCGATGCCGGCGACGAACATCAGCAGGGCAATGGGCCAGAAGCCGATATGCTGGCCTGGGTTCATGGCGTCGCTCCTTTCGTCGATCGGTTCACGCGAGCGTCGCCATAGAGCTTGTCTGCCGGGCGGCAAAGGTGTGCAACGCCGGGGCGAAATAGCGCGCCCCGCGTCGGTCCGCTTCGGGCTCGGGGATTGTGCTGACGGCTTCGGCCATGCGCGCGACGTTCTGCGGCGACAGGCTGCCCAACGGCGCGAGGTAGACGCCGATGGTGAACACGATGGCGCCGGTTTCGGGCAGCTTGCGCAAGGTCTGCCGCTCGGAGCGGACGAACAGCGTCTCGCCGGCGTTCTCGGCACTGACATGGGCGAAGCCTTGTTCCGGCGGCTCGGCCACCCAGCGCAGCGCATCGGTAGGGGCGACAAACCAGTTGCAGCGGCCGTAGATGCCGCCCGGCTTGAGCTTGGCCATGAACTTGTCGACGCCGCTGGCGAGCTGCTCCTCGTAGCCATGGATCGGCGCGTGCAGAGCGGTGAGCGGGCGGCCGAGCTTGTCCGCGGGGCGCCAGTCGGTCGGAAACGCCACCGCCGCGCCGACGAGGCGATAGATGGCCTCATCCGGGCGGCGGGTGAGCAGGCACATGTCCTCCCACGCCGCGCGCGCCGCGCCTTCGAGGCCGCGGGTGACGCCGAGCATCGCGGCCAGTTCCTCGCCGGGGGCATCCGCTTCCGGGAGAAGCTTCACGGCATCGGGAAACGAATCGAACCCTGCGTTGCGCGCCGCCAGGTCGGGTTCCGGCTGCAGCCATTCGTCCTCGCTCAGCGCCGTGAGCGCGATCTTCAACGCCCCGCCGCCGCGCGCTTGCGGCAAAAGCTCTTCGACCGAGAAGCCGAGCTTCACTCCGCCGCCTCCGCCAGCGGGGGCATGTTGTGGCCGAGCAGGCGCAGCAGGTCGGCAGCGCATTCGACGACGTTCGAGCCCGGGCCGTAGATGCCCTGGACCCCGGCCTCGCGCAGGAAGTCGTAGTCCTGCGGCGGGATCACCCCGCCGGCGACGACCTTGATGTCGGCGCGGCCGGCCTCGCGCAAGGCGGCGATAAGCTCGGGGATCAGCGTCTTGTGCCCGGCGGCGAGCGAGCTGGCGCCGACCGCATCGACGTTTTCCGCGAGCGCCATCGCGCTGGTTTCGCGCGGGGTCTGGAACAACGGCCCGGCGATGACCTCGAAGCCCATGTCGGCGAACGCGCTGGCGATCACGTTGGCGCCGCGGTCGTGGCCGTCCTGGCCCATCTTGGCGACCATCAGACGGGGCGCGCGGCCGAGGCGACGGGTGACGGCCGCAACGCCTTCGACCACTTGCTGATAGCGCTCGTCGCCGGTGTACGCCTTTGAGTACACGCCCTTCACCGGCGTGGGCGTGGTGCCGTAGCGACCGA
>JANWHA010000118.1 GCA_025450635.1 Croceibacterium sp.
TCGCGCAGGATGGTCAGCGCGTGCTCGTCGTTCTCGGCGAGGTGGTCCACCACGCCGGACTTGCGCGCGTGCAGGTCGCCGCCGCCCAAATCCTCGGCGCTGATCTCCTCGCCGGTCGCGGCTTTCACCAGCGGCGGGCCGGCGAGGAAGATCGTGCCTTGCTCGCTCACGATCACGCTTTCGTCGCTCATCGCCGGGACATAGGCGCCGCCGGCGGTGCAGCTGCCCATCACGCAGGCGATCTGGGGGATTCGCAGCGACGACATCTGCGCCTGGTTGTAGAAGATGCGCCCGAAGTGCTCGCGGTCGGGGAACACCTCGGCCTGGTGCGGCAGGTTGGCCCCGCCGCTGTCGACCAGGTAGAGGCACGGTAGGCGGTTCTGCTGGGCGATCTCCTGCGCGCGCAAGTGCTTCTTGACCGTCAGCGGGTAGTAGGTCCCGCCCTTCACCGTCGCGTCGTTGGCGACGATCATGCATTGCCGGCCGGACACGCGGCCGATCCCGGCGATCATCCCGGCGCCGGGGATGTCCTCATCGTAAACCCCGTTGGCTGCGAGCTGCCCGATCTCGAGGAACGGGGAACCGGGATCGAGCAGCCGCTCGACCCGCTCCCTCGGCAGCAGCTTGCCGCGGTCGGTATGCCGCTGGCGGCTCTTCTCGGAGCCGCCCAGCGCGGCCTGCGCGACCCTGGCGCGCAGCTCTTCGGCCAGCGCGCGATTGTGCGCCGCGCGCGCTTTCGACTCGGCGCTTTCGAGATCGAGCTTCGAGGTCAGGACCGGTGCGCTCATGACCATCGCGGTAGCAAATGGGCCCGCCAATGCAATTGGCCGCGGTCTCGCTTCCCCCGTAGGGACTCCCGTCAGCGGGCCGAATTTGTTAAGCTGCCGGGGGACAAAGCGGAGAGTCGCTCATGACTTACTGGAAAATCAAAGCCCGCGAGATGGCCAACTGCAATTGCGAGTACGGCTGCAACTGCCAGTTCGGGGGCTTGCCCGACAAGGGCAATTGCCAGGCCGTCGTCGGTCTCGATATCGAAGAGGGCCATTACGGCGACGTCGACCTGTCGGGGCTCAAGGTGGCGGCGTCGTTCCGCTGGCCGGGGCCGATCCACGAAGGGCACGGAGAAGCCGCCGCGTTCGTCGACGAGAGCGCCAGCGAAGAGCAGCGGCATGCCATCCTGACCATCCTCACGGGCGGCGACACCGATCCGTTCGCCACCGTGTTCGCGGTGTTCGCGGCGATGGTCGAAAAGTTCCACGAGCCGCAATTCGTGCCGGTCGAGTTCGAGGTCGATGTCGAAGGGCGCACCGCGCGCCTCAGGGTCGACGGCAAGGTCGAGATGGACGGCGTGCCGATCAAAAGCATCGTCAGCGGCCAGCCGATCAAGGCGCAGATTCGCCTCGAGGGCGGCTTCGAGTATGAGGTGGCCGACATCGGTTCGGGCACCAGCCGGTCGATCTCGCCGATCGAGTTCTCGCACTCGAACAGCTACGGCCAGTTCGCCCACATCCATCTCGACAGCCACGGGATCGTCCAGGCCGCATGACGAGGGTCGAGGCGGCGCTGCGTCGCCAGCGCGCGCTGACCATCGCCGCGCTGGCGCTGCTGACGCTGCTTGCCTGGGGCTGGCTGCTGCTCGGCGCGGGCATGGGCATGGCCCCGCGCGCGGCCTTGCACCTGCTTCCTACCGCATCGCCAGGCAGGATGACCGGCATGGCCATGCCGATGGCGCCCGCCGGCTGGAGCGCCGCCGAACTGCTGCTGGCGGTATCGATGTGGTGGGTAATGATGCTGGCGATGATGCTGCCCGCAGCCGCGCCGGTAATCTTGCTTTACGCCCGCGCGGGCGCAGCCCAGCGCGCGGCGCCGGCGAGGCCCGGCTGGTTCCTCGCCGGTTATCTGGCGGTGTGGGGCCTGTTCTCGCTCGCCGCGGCGATTCTGCAGGATGGCCTGCAACGGCTCGGCGTGCTCACACCGGTGACGATGGAAGCCAGCGCCAGGTGGCTGGCGGCGGCGATCCTGGTCGCGGCCGGGCTCTACCAGCTGAGCCCGCTCAAGGAGGCCTGCCTCGCCCGCTGCCGCAATCCAGGCTCGTTCCTCAGCCGCCATTATCGCCCTGGACCGCTCGGCGCGTTGCGGATGGGAGCGGTCCACGGCGCGTTCTGCCTCGGCTGCTGCTGGCTGCTGATGGCGCTGCTGTTCGTCGGCGGGGTGATGAACCTCGCGTGGATCGCGCTGCTGAGCCTGCTCGTCGCGAGCGAGAAGCTGCTTCCCGGCGGCCGCCTGATTGGCATTGCCGCCGGGCTTGGCTTCATCGGCTGGGGCGCGCTGGTCGCGTTCCTTTAAGCGATCACTTCATCCGCAGGTGCTGCGCGAAGAACGGCAGCACCACCTGGTCGAAGCGCTGGGCGATATGATCGACGTGGGTGCCCTCGTAGGTCGCCCAGGTGTTGGCGATGCCCTGCTTGTCAAGCATCTCGTGGATCGCAGTATCGTCGCGGATCAGCCCGTCCTTCGTGCCGACGTCGGAGCCGATCGCGTCGTAGCTCCTGAGGGCCCAGACGTGGCTCGGAATCATCGCCAGCGGCGAGTTGTTGGCCCACTCGGCGATCACCAGCGGATCGACCATCGGCTTGCCGTCCTTGTCCTTGGTCAGCGGGAAGTCGGCGTAATACGGCGGGTTCTTCGGGTCCGGCGACCAGGCGACCATCGAGGCGAGCCCGGCGCGCATGCCGAAGCCGGCCTTGTCGACGGCGGCGATCGGCACGGCGGCCATCTTGGTCGCGGAATCGACCGTCTCGGTCCGCGGCTCGCCGCAGCACGCGCTCTGGGCATAGATGCTGTCGAACACGCCCGGGTGAGTCATGCCGATGGTCCATACGCCGTAGCCGCCCATCGAGTGTCCGGCGAGGCCGCGGCCCTTGCGGGTGGCGATCGTGCGGTAATGCTTGTCGATGTAATCGACGAGGTCGCGCGCGACGAAGGTCTGGAAGTCGCCGGTGGTGACCGAGCTCGAATACATGCTGCCGCCCATCTTGGTCAGCGTGTCAGGCACCACGACGATGAACTCGCGCCCGGCCCTGGCGTTGTGATCCACCGCCTCCGGCACGTGCATGAAGTTGTAGAAATTGCGCCCGTCGATGGCGAAACCGTGGAGGTAATAGATCACCGGATAGCGCCGCTTGGGGCTCTTGGCATAACTCGCCGGCAACACGACCATCGCGTTGCGCTCGGCGCTGTCGCCTTCGAGGTTGCCGACCAGCGCCGGGCTGTGGACCGTCACTGAATCGACCCTGATGCCGGCCGGGACCGGCGGCGGCGGCGCGGTGATGTTGCCGCCCGGGAAGGCTGGCGGTCGCGCGGCGGCCGCGTTCTGCGCCACCGCGGGCGTGGCGGCCAGAACCAGCAGCCCGGCGGCTCCGGCAACGATTTTGTTGAGCATGTTCAGACCCTCCCTTTATTTTATCGGCGTCTCTCGGGACGCTCCACTTTCATTCGTTGCGCGCCCGATGTCCAGCGGCTTGCAGCGCTGGCAGTCACTCGGCGAGATCGACCGGCAGCGAAGTCCCGGGCAACCATCGGTCGCCGATCCAGTTCGCGGCTGCTCCGCGCAGCTTGGTCGCGTAGCCGGGCAGGTTCGGCCCGGCGAGCGGCAGGCTGAAGCCGGCGATCGTGTCGGCAATCCCGCCGCCATCGAGCATCCGGCCGGCCAGCGCCGCGTGACGGGCGATTTCGAGCTCCTGGCCCCAGAAGTGGACCACGCGGGCGGCGACGCCGGCCTGCATCCGCTGGACCTCGTCGACTCGGCCATCGCTGATCAGGGGCTGCCAGATGTCGATCAGGAGCACGTCCACGGTCACGGCCGGGCGCCACGCAAACGCGTCGGCCTCGACGATTCGGACTTTGGCTTCGGCGCCGCCGCCAAGCCGCTCGAACAGCGCAAGCTCGCGGTGGAACGCGATCAGGCTGGCGTCGCGCTCGATCACGGTTAGCCGGTCGACCTCCGGCCGCAGTGCGCACAGCGCCGCGAGCCAGCCGAGCCCAAGCCCGAATACCACCGTCTCGCCATGCGCGCACTCGGCGGCGACTTGCTGGCTCTCGACCTCGAGCGGCATGAGCGACATCCACGCTTCGCCGCGGCGGCTCAGCAACAGCGGCTCGGAAACCGCCCATGGCGCGCTCCAGTAACCGTGGCATGGGATCGCACTGCCGGCAATGCGCGCGAGTTCCCAATCGCCGAGGGTCAGCGGGCGAAACAGCGCGGCCAGTGGGCCGGGATCGAACGGTGGATGGAAGACCAGCGCCGCCTCAGCGAGCCGCTGCTGCGCTCGCGTTTGCGCGCGAGTACAGGCGTCGTTCCAGCCGAGCCCACAGCAGCGCGGTGAACATGCCCCATTGGCTCAGCAGCGGCACCACGAAAGTCAGGCCGATGCACACCAGCGCGGCGATGATCATGTCGAGGCCGTCGGCCGGCGGTGCTCCAGGGCCGCTCGCCCGGCGCACCGTCCAGGCGAGCCAGTACGCCAGCAGGGAAAGCACCAGCATGGACACGTTGTAGACGAGTTCGGGCACGAAGTGGCCCAGATTGCGGCCCAGGAACGCCGTTGCGAACGGCATGAAGGCGATCGCCATCAAATACAGCATGTTGGGCCACATCAGCCGCTGATCGAAGTGGCGCAGCGCACGAAACCGTTCGTGGTGTCCCATCCAAAACCGCCCGATCACGGCGAAGCTGAGCACGAAAGCGAAGAAGCTTGGCCCCTGATCCGTGAACATCCGCCAGGAATCCGCGACCGAGATGACACGCGGCAAATCGGGCACATGGATGTCAAGCACCAGCAGCGTGACGGCAATGGCGAAGACCGCGTCCGAGAAGAACACCAGCCGGTCGAGCGAGAGGTCGCCGCTGGTATCCTGTTCCTTCATACCGCCCCCCGGCCGCGATTACACTCCGATCAGCTCGCGGCCGATCAGCATGCGCCTAATCTCATTGGTCCCGGCGCCGATGTCGAGCAGTTTCGCGTCGCGCAGGTAACGCTCGACCGGCCAGTCCGTGGTGTAGCCCGCGCCGCCGAGCGCCTGGACCGCCTCGCCGGCGACGCGGAAGGCGTTCTCCGAGGCCAGCAGGATCGCCCCGGCGGCGTCGAACCGCGTGGTCTTTCCCGCGGTGCACGCCCTGGCCACCGCGTAAGTGTACGCACGCGCCGATTGCAGCGCGACGTACATGTCGGCGACCTTGGCCTGCATCAGCTGGAAGGCGCCGATCGGCTTGCCGAACTGGGTGCGCTCGCGAACGTAGGGGATCACGGTGTCGAGACAGGCCTGCATGATGCCAAGCTGCACTCCGGCGAGCACGGCGCGCTCGTAATCGAGCCCGCTCATCAACACCTTGGCGCCCTGCCCCACGGCGCCGAGCACGTTGTCTTCGGGCACCGCGCAATCCTCGAACACCAACTCGCTGGTCGGCGAGCCTCGCATGCCGAGCTTGCCGATCTTCTGCGCCGGCTTGAACCCCTCGAAGCCGTTCTCGATGATGAAGGCGGTGATGCCCTTGCTGCCGGCCGCGGGATCGGTCTTGGCATACACCACCAGCACCTCGGCCTGGTGCCCGTTGGTGATCCAGAACTTGGTGCCGTTGAGCACGAACCCACCCTGCACCGCATCGGCCTTGAGCTGCATCGAAACGACGTCGGAGCCGGCACCCGGTTCGCTCATCGCCAGCGCGCCGACGTGCTCGCCGCTGATCAGCTTGGGCAGGTACTTCGCCTTCTGCTCGGCCGTGCCCCAGCGGGCGATCTGATTGACGCACAAGTTCGAATGCGCGCCGTAGCTGAGCCCGACCGAGGCGCTCGCCCGGCTGACCTCCTCGAGCGCGATCACGTGCTCGAGGTAGCCAAGGCCCAAACCGCCGTCGGCTTCGGGCACGGTGATGCCGTGCAGCCCGAGCTCGCCCATCTCGGTCCACAGCTCTCGCGGGAAGCGGTCCTCGCGGTCGATCGCCTCGCCCAGCGGCGCGATCCGTTCGTCGGCGAAACGCGCGACCGTGTCGCGGATCATTTCGGCTTCGTCGGAAAGGCCGAAATCGAACTCGGGAGTCGCGCGCATGCAATGTCCTCTCGCCAGACTCAGCCTTAGCAACGGGGGCCGCGCGCGCAAACCGGTTACGAATGCAATCGCCTCTGTTCGGCAGCGTGCGACATAAGTTGTTTTGCTGGACAGCTTTTGGGTTTAAATCGTCCTCGGACGGGTTGATTATGAAAAGCGCCGAGCTTCCTCCGTGGCCCGCCGGGTCGGCCCCGGACCCTGCCTACAGCGGGGAAGAAGCGCGCCCCGAAATTCTCCGCGCCTACGGTATCGAATCGCTCGAGGACGATCCCGAGCTCGTCGCAGTGGTCAAGTTCGCTGCCCATTTGTGCGAGACCGAAGTCGCGCTGATCACCTGGCTCGAAGCCGACGTGCAGCGATTCGTCGCGCGGCATGGAATCGAGGTGCGCGAGACGCCGCGCGAGATCTCGTTCTGCAGCCGGACGATGATGGTCGCCGGCCTTACCGAGGTGCGCGACCTCTCGCACGAACCCGGCTACGCGGACCATGCCCTGGTGACCGGGCCGGAGCATGTCCGCTTCTACGCGGGCCAACCGCTGATCTCGGGCGAAGGCGCCCCGCTCGGCGCGCTGTGCGTCGTCGACCGGCAAACGCGGCCCGAAGGCTTGACCCCGCTCCAGCGCGAGGGGCTGCGGGTGCTCGCCGACGCGGTCATGCAGCGCCTGCGGTCGCACCGTATCGCGCGTGCCGCCCAGCGGGAACTCGACGCCAGCGAGGCCTACCTGCATATCCTGGCGGATTCGATCCCGGCGATCGCCTGGTCGGCGACGCCCGAAGGGCATTTCGACTATTTCAACCAGCGGATGATCGACTTTACCGGCTTGCCGGACGATCAGCGCGGCACCGCCTTTCACCCGGAAGACTGGAAGAAGGCCAGCGCCCGCTGGGAACGTTCGCTCAAGACCGGTGAGATCTACGAGGTCGAGCACCGGCTGCGCCGCCACGACGGCGAATACCGCTGGATGATCAGCCGCGCGCTGCCGGTGCGCGATGCCAACGGCAATATCCTGCGCTGGTTCGGTACCGCGGTCGACATCCACGACATCTACGAAGCGTCCGAGGCGCGCGAGCTGATCGCCAAGGAGCTGAGCCACCGGATCAAGAACATCTTCGCGGTTGTGGCCGGCCTGGTTTCGCTCTCCTCGCGCAACCATCCGGAGGTGAAGCAATACGCCGAGGACCTCACGGCGACGATCCGCGCGCTCGGCCGGGCGCACGATTTCGTGCGGCCGATCGATGGCGCCACGCGCGGCCACCTGAGCCGGTTGCTCGAAGAGCTGTTCGCCCCCTACGGCAGCGGCGAGGGCGCGCGGGTCAAGGTCAGCGGCGACGAGCTGCCGATCAGCACCCGCACCGCCACTCCCCTGGCACTGGTGTTCCACGAGCTAGCGACCAATTCGGCCAAATACGGCGCCCTCGCGTCGGGTCAGGGCAGGGTCACGCTCAAGATCGCCGACAAGGGCGAAACCGTGAAGCTGCTGTGGCGCGAGAAAGGCGGCAAGCCGCCCAAGAAGCTGCCCAAGGAAGGCTTCGGCTCGCGCCTGGTCGACATGAGCGTGCGCCAGCTCGGCGGTTCGTGGAAGCGCAAGTTCGACGATGGCGGGCTGGTTGTCGAGATGACGCTGCCGAAAAAATCGATCGCCAGCTAACCGCGCCGCAGCGGCGCCGTCTCGCGCATGATCGCGAATACCGGCAGCGCCGCAAGCGCGACCACGGCGATCATGCCCCCCGGCATCAGCGGCGATCCGGTCGTCTCGACCAGCCGCTGCGCGACGTACGGCGTGAGGCCGCCGAAGATCACCGTCGCGAGGGTATAGCCGAGCCCCAGGCCGCTCGCCCGGCTCTCGGGGCTGAACTGCTCGCCGGTGGCGATCGCCCCGACCGCGCTGACCCCGCCGGCGACCAGCGCCAGCACGACCGCCGCCAGCAACGCGCGCGCGGCCGTGCCGCCGGCCATCAGCGAGAACATCGAGATGGGCAGCACCGCGCTCAGCGCGGCGAGCGCCAACAGCGCGGGCTTGCGGCCGAAGCGGTCGGACAGCAGGCCGACGACCGGGGTGACGAGGATCACCGCCGCCGCGGCGATCGTCGACAGCCACAGCGCCAGCGTCTCGCTCATCTTGCCGGCCGAACTGAGAAAGGCCGGCACGTAGCCGATGCCGACGTAGTAGGTGATCGAGCCGAGCGACGAGATGGCGAAGGCTCGCAACAGCCCGCCTCGTTGGCGCGACACGGCATCCGCGAGAGGATGGGCCTTGAGCGCCCCGTCGGCCTTCAGCAGTTCGAAGTCCGGCGATTCCTCCATCGTCGAGCGGGCCAGCCAGACGGTTCCGGCGAGCGCCGCCCCGACGAAGTAGGGTATCCGCCAGCCCCAGCTCTGCAAATCCGCCTCGGACAGCGCGCTGACCGTGATCGCCGACACGCCGACCGCCAGCAGCGCGCCGATTTCGCTCGCCGCGGCCGCCATCGAGGCCACGAACCCCCGGCGCTCCCTCGCCGCCCCTTCCAGCAGGTAGGAAATGACCCCGGTGTATTCCCCCCCGACCGAGAAGCCCATCACGCAGCGCAGGCCGAACAGCAGCCAGGCGGCGGCCGGGCCAATCCGGGCGTAGGTCGGCAGCAACGCGGTCGCCAGCATGGCGAGCGACATCATCGCCATCGACAGCAGCAGCATCGGCCGGCGCCCGTGCCGGTCGGCGATGTGCCCCAGCACCACCGCGCCCACGGGGCGCATGAGGTAGGCGACCGCGAAGCCGCCGAGCGCCGTCGCCAGACCGGCGCTGCCGCCGCCGAAGAACACCCGGGAGATGACCGTCGCGAAATAGAGGTAGAGCGTGAAATCGTACCATTCGACCACCGTCGAAAGCGCCGCGACGGCGAGCGAGCGGTGCGAGACGCGGTGTCCCGCCATGCCTAAAATCCGACCCCGTCCGGCCATCCCGGAGCGGCCAGGCCCATGACCTTGAACAGCTCGCCCATCTGATCGGCATCGACCAGCCGGTGCATCGACGAATGGAGCGCCTCGCGATGCTGGGGAGCATAGTCGCTGAGCGCTTCGGCGCGGCCCTCGATCCCGAGCGCGCGCAGCCATTCGCCTTGCGTCACCGTGCCGAGCCAGCGCGCATCGCGCGACTGCGCGACCTGCGCCAGCATGGCGAAATCGACGTGCGCGGTCAGGTCGGCCCCGCCCGGGCTCTTGAACGGGTCGACCTTCTTGTGCCGCCGCACCGCCTGGAAAGTCGAGCCGGTGCGCGGCGCGGCATGACCGTAATCGATGAACAGCGCCGCGCCGCCCTGCTCGACCAGCCGCCCGGCGACTTCGTAAAGGATCGCCGCCTGCGCGGGACTGGTTTCGATCAGCGTGCCTTCGGGCTCGCCGCGCCGCGCCTCGGGCAGCGCGGCGTCCATCGGCCGCGCGCCGGGCACGCCGACGAAGCGCTCGCCGTCCACCGTCACCATGACCTCACGCCAGCCCTCCGCGATGCGGATCAGCTGGCGCACCGGCAGCGCGTCCAGGAACTCGTTGGCGACCAGCAGGATCGGGCCTTCGAACGGCACGTTGGCCAGGTCGGGGTGGAATTGCGCTTCCGGCACCGCCTCCAGCTGCAACTGCTTGAGCGCCGTCGAGCCCTCGACGAAATGGACCTTCGGCTCGAGGCCATAGCGCTTCATCGCCCGCAACGCATCGCGCGCCAGCGTGCCGCGTCCGGGGCCGAGCTCGACGTAATAGACCGGCTCCTGACGGCCGGCGCGGATCCACATATCGGCCAGCCACAGCCCGATCAGCTCGCCGAACATCTGGCTGATCTCCGGCGCGGTGACGAAATCGCCGCCGGCGCCGAGCGGGTCGGCATCGCCGTAATAGCGGGCGTTCGCCTCGGCCATGTAGTGCGCCAGGCTGATCGGCCCGGTGCTGGCGATCAGCCGGCGGAAGATCTCGGAAAGGCTTCGCCCCGAGCCTGTCGCAGGGTCGCGCCCGGCGCTCATTCCCCGGCGGGCTTGGCTTCGATCGCCTCCGGCTCGGACCGCGCTTCTACCGCCCTCGCGCCGCTCGCCAGCGGCGCCCGCATCAGCGCGCGGACGACGAAGAACAGGCCGAGCAGGATCAACGGCAGCGACAGCCACTGCCCCATGCTGAGCCCGGTATCGTGCGCGAACTGCTCGAGCTGGGAGTCGGGCTCGCGGAAGAACTCGACGATGAACCGCGCGATCGTGGTGCCGGCGACGAACACGCCCATCATCAGGCCGACGCGAAACCGCGCCCGGGTCTTCCAGA